>NZ_FTOO01000004.1 GCF_900156755.1 Alicyclobacillus vulcanalis | reverse complement strand
GCCCAAGAGGCGGTCGTGACGGACGCGGAGATGACGCGCAAAGTCGAGGCAGCGGCGTCGTGGCTGGAAGCTCATATGCCTGCACTGGCCGGGCCACATGCCGGCCGGCCATGGGTGAAGTACGTGCTTCGTGAGCTGGCGCGGCTTCCGTACACCATTGCGTGACGGCTTGGCGCCGCGAGGTCCGCTACGAGAACTTGACACGCTCTTGGGGTGTCTGTTCTGTTACATAATACCAGATTAACGCAAAGACTGTAGCTAGATACACACTTTGATATTCAACGGTTAGGTTCAGAAGAAGATTGATTCTTCATGGTATTTCGCTTATGAATAGCTCCTAGGACGAGGCCGAGCAGGGAGACCGTAAGCGGATAAAGTAATCCGCGGCCAAACGATGTAATGAATATTATGCACAAAACGAGCACTCCGAATGCGAAAAGCGTATTCAGCGGACGGCGAGTTAGTCGTATATAAACGAGGACGCTCAGTACATAGATTAAGAAGAAGTTTTGCCCTGCAAGTGCAAACATCATATGTTGTGATATCCACCCCACCTGGTGCATGACCACCACCGCCATAAACACCAGTATGCAGGTCACAACCGAGCGTCGTGGAATCTGTAAGTTGAGGTCCACAGAAGCAAGGAATCGAGGTAAGAATCCCTCCCTAGCGGATGAGAAAAGTAACCTAGAAGCCGCCCATGTGGCCCCATTCAAATTCGCCAAAATAATGAGTACACCCATGATCGCTACCACGTCAGCGCTTTTATTCCCGAAGACTTTTGCCAATACTGCGGCTATGGGAGCCTGGGTGGTTTGTGGATTGTAAGGTTGAAGCGTCCATTGAACTGCGAGCGCAACCGCGAGATAAATAAGGACGATCAAAACGTAGCTGATCACGATAGCAATGGGAAAGTCACGTTTCGGATTGCGGAACTCTTCACCCATAAAAGATAACATTTCCCATCCTGTGTATGCAAAGAAGACCATTCCTAATGCGGGAATACTGGCTTTCCAAGTAGCGACAGACGCAACGCCATGATCACGTACGGGATCAAACGTGAGTGCAATGACTGCTACAGCGGCTAAAATGAAGACCAAACTATAAGATAGAACCTGCTGCGCAATTGCCGAAAGTTGTGTACCCAAGTAGTTTAGAATCCCGGCTATCACCAACAACATGATTGCGAACAAACTCGATGCCCACCCGCTGGAATGAAACAGAAAAGCAAGGTACCCAGCACCGGTAAGAGCGATACCTGGGATCCCGAGAAAGAACGCGCTCATCAACATCAATTCCGTCATGGCTCCAATTACAGGTCCAAACGCGAGGCGAACAAATCCAGCGACTCCTCCAGCGTTTGGATAACGGGACCCGAGCGAAGCGAAGATCACCAGCAACGGAATAATCATTAAGGCGTCTATCACCCACGCGTAGATAGAAGAATTACCCACTTTAGAATAAGCCAGGCCGGGCAAAACAAGGAGCCCGGCACCGACCACGATTCCCAGAGCTAGGGAAACGGCTCTCCCCACTGTTAACGTCTTCGCCAGTTGTGTATCCTTTGCGGTTGAATCCATCCCTTTTGTTCCTCCGAAGCAGGGTTTACCTTTGCGCGATGATATAGATGCAGCTTTTCTCTCCGGCGGTTGAGGCATGCAGGGTGTGCGCCGGGAGGTACAAACGGTCCCCAGAAGTGCATACATAATCTTTATCCGCGATGTGAAATGTAATGTTCCCCTCCACAATAAGCAAAATCTCATGCGTGCCATGTGCATGAGGGGGGTGCCTCCCTGGTGTATCGCGTTGAACTTCCACAGAGCCCGTTTCGGGTAACAAGCTGTATATGGCGGCTTCAAGGGAAATTGGCGTCCCGCGCAGTACACGAGGTTTATCGAACTCAGTCATACGATTATTCTTCCTCCTTGGTCACAGCAGTCTCGATATAAATCGATTGCCAGCGCCAATGCAGTGGGCACTTCCCCTTAACAGGTGTTTTGCCGTGCTATCGTGCCCGCGGCTGTTCCACCTTCAATACCGTGAAACACGCGCCGCGGTTGGAACAACAGTACGAGACATTCTCCCAAGTTCCGACTCTTGCGTTGCTTGTATGCTGGTGCCGAACTGAATACGAAGATCGGTTCACCATCAAAACAGAACTCCCAATGCGGGTCCTCTGGATCTATCGGTATTTCCTTTGACCACGGCACCGGGTCACTGTCGTGTAGCCACTGTAATATTGACTAGAACTGCTTCTTGTAATAGTCCAAACCTTGTCTAGAAGTTTCTGGCTTTACAAAGAGAACAAGCGCATGTCTTGTCTCAGGGTGGCTCCTGGACAGTTCTAAAAAAGTTGAAAGGGTTAGAGGCAGATGACTCCAGTCCTCGTCGACGTAGGGTATCGAAGGTGTCCGGCGCGTTCAGCTGCTGTAACGAAGTAGCAAGGAAATTCGTCGTCCAAAACCTTAGACCTAAACAAGGCGTATTCACGAGAAAGCCATTCCGGCACTCCCTGGTTGCTCAGAATGTCTTGAGATTTGAGTAGCATGGGTGCAGACATTCAGCCTCCCCTCCCATCTCTGTATGGAGGTATGTCTCTTGAGGAATTCGTCGAGAAAATTATAAATATTAGTAGGTGATGCCTGCTTACGATAATGCCGATGTGGGAAATCGGCAACTACGATGAGTCGAGGTGTGCCATGGACTTCAAGCAACTTCACACCTTTGCTGTTGTTGCAAAAGAAAAGAGTTTTACTCGTGCAGCTGAGATATTGAACTATGCTCAGTCGAGCGTTTCAGGTCAAATTCAGACACTGGAACACGAACTGGGAGTACCTCTGTTCGACAGACTGGGGCGCGGTGTAATGCTTACGGATACAGGTAGGAACATCTTGCCCCTCGTGCAAAGTTTGTTTCGAATTGAGGAGGAGATACGAGTCATCGCTCTCGGCAACAGCGAGCCATCTGGTACATTGATCGTAGGTGCCCCGGAAAGTTTAATAGCGTATCGTCTATCCAGGATGCTGTCGGAATTTCACAAACGGTATCCCAAAGTACATCTGCATTTTCAAACAGGAGGCTGTGCTGAACATCGCGAGGCTCTACAGCGCGGAGAAATGGATGTTGCATTTCTCCTTGAAGCCCCGGTAGTTACAGACGGTCTTATCATGGAACATCTTGTTGATGAGCGCATCCTGCTTGTGGCCGAACCAAGTTCACCACTTGCAACGATGGAATGTATAGCACCATTTGATCTTGCCGAACAAGTATTTCTTATGGTGGAATCTACCACGGGTGGATGGAGCTATAGAGAAATATTTGAGCATGAGCTTATTCAGGCTCGGGTTTATCCCAGTAAGTATATGGAGTTTGCAAGTGTCGAAGCTGTGAAACAATGCGCCATCTCTGGAGTCGGAATCGCGATACTCCCCGAAGTGGTCGTGAGGAAAGAACTTGAAGAGAGAAAATTAGTCGCCCTTAAATGGCCAGCAATTGTACTCCCGACTCAACTTGCATGGAACAAGGACCGATGGATTTCCTCTGCCATGCAAGCATTTATACGGTCTGTGCGCGAGTTTGTAGGAAAACAGGAATGATAGGATTTCGTTCTCTGGAGTTTTGAAGGCCGAGAGTTAGCTCCCGTGGTTGATGCTCGCCTTACTTGACGGTGTTTTTCCAACGAGCTCTGAAAAAGTGAGGAATTTCGCGGGATCAGGGGAGCCAATCGGAAATCCGTGTGGTCGGATACCTGTGGTTGAAGACCGGATGAGGGGGGCTGGTTCGTATTTCCGTCGATTGATTCCGTTGACCATCCTTAGCACATTACGAAGCAGGGACGGGTTTGGAGGATCGACCCTGGATCAGGTTGACGATCCGTTTCGCGTTCAAAACCAAAAACGTGAGATACACTGGGATGGCTACATGCCACTTGCCGCGGTAGCGTGCGCGTCCAAGGCCGTGTCATTGTGTCAGCTCGCCAAATGTGCGTTCGATGGCCTTCCGGTCGTACGATGCTCGCCGTAAACGCCGCTGGCTCTGGAGTGACTCCGTAAGCCCAACCCCACATGGCGTTCACCCTCTCGTCGCGTGAAAGTATCATCATCAAGCCATGGGAGGGTTCTTGTATGCGAGAACACATGTCCCATCAAGAACGCCGTCAACGTTGGCGTGAACGCATCGCCGCCTTCTACGACAGTGTTTCACCCCACGGTGGTATGACCCTTCTACCGGTGAGGTCTCCCCTACGACAACTTGACAGGAACAGCGGCGAAGCCGTCGTTGACGCACCGAACAAGAAGTGGTATGTTCAATTCTGACAGTCTGTACGGGAGAGAGGAGGTCGAGACCCATGGTTCGGATGGCGAAGGGGGCAAAGGCAGGCGTCATGCTCGTCCGCCGATGGATGATGTTCAACGTGGCTCGACCTTCTCGCGCGAGCGCCGTGTAGAGCGCAAGCGCGGGTTGCTGCCAAAGCGGCTCGCGCCAACTCACTCCAACTTCGGACTGGGCATGCCGCGAGAGGCATGCCTTTTTGCATCTAGGGGGCCTGTTTGTGTTTCAGGTATTGTGGAAGCTTCGCCACTTCTTCTGGGAGGAACGAAAACGGTACGGGATTGCCGTGGCTCTCCTGCTCTTTTTGAATGTCATCGAAGTCATTCCACCGTGGCTCATCGGCCGAGCCATTGACCTCATGAGCCAGCACGGCATGACCGTGACCTCGCTTACCGAGTTGGTGGGCGCCCTTCTCCTCACCATCGTGGTGTCGTACGTGTGCGGCGTGACCTGGCAGTATCAACTGTACTCGGGCGCGAGAACGCTCGAACTTTCGCTTCGCCGCCGCCTGATGGCCCACTTCTTGAGGATGACACCGCGATTTTTCGAGCAGAATCGCACAGGCGACCTGATGGCGCGGTCCACCAACGACCTGAACGCGGTGATGCAGACGGCCGGATTTGGCATCCTCACGCTGATTGACTCCACCACGTATTCGGCCACCATTCTCGTCACCATGGCAGCGCTCGACGGGTGGAAGCTGACGCTGTTTTCGCTCGTGCCGATGCCGTTCATCGCGATCGCCATGACGAAGTTCGGCCAGATGTTGCACGACCGCTTTGAGCAGGCGCAGGACGCCTTTGGCGACATGAACGATCGCGTCCTGGAGACGGTGGCCGGCGTCCGCGTGGTGCGCGCCTACGCGCAGGAGCAAAACGAAGAGCGGCGCTTCGCCGAAACGATGGCGGATGTGTACCGCAAAAACATCGCTGTGGCAAAAATTGATGCACTGTTCGATCCGACCATCACGCTGCTCGTAGGGGTGACGTACCTCATTGGCCTCGGCTACGGCACATATCTGGTCTTTCAGAGCCAGTTGACGGTGGGCCAGCTCACGTCGTTTAACGTGTATCTCGGCATGCTGATTTGGCCCATGCTCGCGTTCGGTCAGCTGATCAACATCATGCAGCGGGGCAACGCCTCGCTCGACCGCGTGACGGAAACTCTGGCGTACGAACCCGACGTGACAGACGCGGACGGGGCGGTAGAAATCGAACGGATCGACGAAATCCGCTTCGAACACTACACTTTCCGCTATCCGGCGTCCGAGCGCGACAACCTGGAGGACATCGAGCTCGTCATTCGGCGGGGGCAGACGCTCGGCATCGTGGGGCGAACGGGAAGTGGCAAATCGACGCTCGTCAAGCAGCTGCTGCGCGAGTATCCCGTTGGGCATCGCGGCCGCCTGCTCGTGAACGGCCTGCCCATCGAATCCATCCGGGTCGATTCTCTGCATCGCCTCATGGGGTACGTCCCGCAGAACCCGATGCTTTTTTCTCGCAGCGTGCGGGACAACGTGCGATTTGCGAAACACGACGCCACAGACGAAGAGGTGCTCCGCGCGCTCGAGCTCGCGGGGTTCACACAGGACATCGCGCGGCTTCCGGATGGGCTCGACACGCTCGTGGGCGAGCGGGGCATCTCGCTTTCCGGAGGCCAAAAGCAGCGCATCGCGCTCGCCCGCGCCCTCATTCTGGACCCCGACCTGCTCATCCTGGACGATGCGATGTCGGCCGTCGACGCCCGCACCGAGGCGCACATTCTGCGCTCGATTCGCAGTGTCCGCCGCGGGCGCACCACGCTCATCGTGAGCCACCGCATGTCGGCCGTTCAGCACGCCGATTGGATCGTGGTTGTGGACGACGGGCGCATCAGGGAAGCGGGTACATTTCGGGATCTCATGCGCCTCGAGGGCTGGTACGCGCAACAGTACCTCCACCAGCAGGCGTTCGGCGAAGCCTCGGACGATCTCGGCGAAGACGCCGAGGAGGCCGAAGAAGGTGCCGAACCGCGCCCGGTCGACGCCGCGCAGCCGTCGCTCAGTGGGACAGGAGCCGAAAGGGGGGACGCGCATTGAGGCAAGGTACGTCCGTTCGCGTTGGACGCCGTTTGGTGCAGTACGCTGCCCACGCGCGCGGTGCCATTGTCGCCGCTCTCGTCCTGCTCGTCCTCTCCGTGGCGGCGCAGCTTGCGGGGCCTTTTGTCGCGAAGACCATCATCAATCGGGACATCGAGGGCGTACAGCAGGTCTGGTACCAGGCGCCGACCGGCGCACATGGCGCCGTCGTGGTGCAAGGCAAGCCGTATGTTCGCGCGGACAGGTTGCCTGAGGGCGCTCGCCGCGAAGATCCGCATACCCTCCTGACGCTCGGTACCAAGGGCTATTTCCTGCCCGGCTCCGTCACGGCCATCGCGCCGGGGCCCCGGCCTGGCGAAATTCGTGAGGAGGTCGGGGGCACATGGCGCGTGGTGAGCGCTCAGCCCATCAGCCGCGCGCAGATGTTCGCATTTTATCGGCCGGAGGTGCCGAACGTCATCCGGCTTGCGCTCGTCTACTTTGCGCTGCTCGCCGCGTCTGCTGCGTTTCTTTACGGCGAGCAGTATCTCCTGCAGGTATCGGCCAACCGAATTCTGCAGCGCATGCGGCGGGACGTGTTTCACAAAATCCACTGCCTGCCCATCTCGTACTTTGACAACACGCCAGCGGGGAAAATCGTCTCTCGCATCACCAACGACACGGAGTCCATTCGCGACTTTTACGTCAATGTCCTTGCGAATGTGCTGTCGAGCGCCGTCATGATGCTCGGTATCTATGTGGCGCTCTTCATTCTGAACGTCGATCTCGCCCTCTTGGCCTGCGCCCTGTTGCCGATCCTCTTTGCGTGGATATGGCTGTACCGGCGGTACACGGTGCAGGTCAACCTGCGGGTGCGCGCGCTCATCTCGGAGATCAACGCCATGCTCAACGAGACCATCCAGGGCATGACCATCATCCGCGCGTTTAACCGCGAGGCGAAGACGGCGGAGGAATTCAATCAGATGAACCAGGCGTATTACGACGGGCAAACCAGGCTCCTGCGCGTCAATTCCGCCACCGGGTACAATCTGGCGGGTGTCTTCCGCAACCTGTTTTTCGCCTGCATCATCGCCTGGTTCGGGTGGCGCGCGCTCCACCTCGAGCCCATCGTGTCGCTCGGCGTACTCTACGCATTCGTCGACTACCTCAACCGGCTGTTTCAGCCGCTGACGCAGGTCGTCAACCAGCTTGCGACCCTGGAGCAGGCTCGCGCGTCGGCCGCGCGCGTGTTCGAACTGCTTGACCAACCCGGCGTGGAGCGTGAGCATGGATCGATTCCGCGCTTTCGCGGCGAAGTGGAGTTTGAGAACGTTTGGTTCTCCTACGACGGCGCGCATCCCGTTCTGCGCGACATCTCGTTCAAAGCGAAGCCAGGCCAGACCGTCGCGCTCGTCGGGCACACCGGTTCCGGAAAAAGCTCCATTATGAACCTCCTGTTCCGGTTTTACGATCCGGACCGAGGCGTCATCCGCATCGACGGGCGGGACATCCGGGAGATCCCGCCGCAGCAGCTTCGCCAGCACATGGCCATCGTGCTTCAGGACCCATATCTGTTCACGGGAACGATCGCGTGGAACGTGGGGCTCGGCGATCCGCGCGTCAGCCGGGACCGCATCGAACAAGCGCTGCGCGACGTCGGGGCGGATCGCCTGTTGCGCAACCTGCCGGGCGGTGTGGATGAGCCCGTGCTCGAAGGAGGCAGCACGTTCAGCGCCGGGGAACGTCAGCTGATCTCGTTCGCGCGAGCCCTCGCCTTCGATCCCGCCATTCTCGTGCTGGACGAGGCGACAGCGAACGTCGACAGTGAAACGGAGCGCATGATCCAGCAGGCGCTGCAGGTGCTCAAGCGAGGCCGTACCACGTTTGTCATCGCGCACCGTTTGTCGACCATTCGCGATGCCGATCTCATCCTGGTGCTCGACAAGGGCGAGATCGTCGAACGAGGGACGCACGACGAGCTCATGGCTCGCGGCGGGCGCTACCGCCAGATGTATGAGCTACAGACGAAGGCGCTCGGCGTCACAGCAGGTTGACCACCGCGCGCCCCTTCATCTTGCCGGCGAGGATCTGCTTGAGGGCGCCGTCGAGATCGTCCAGACGAATGTCGTACCCGATGCGTTCGAGCGCCTCCTCGGCTGGTTTCCACGGGCCGGCGAGACGGCGCCAGATCTCGCGGCGCGTCTCCATGCCGAGCCATACGGAGTCGATGCCGATGATGGCCGCCTGACGCCGCAGGAACGGGAACACGCTGGCCGTGAAATCCGGCCCGCCGGTGTATCCGCTGATGGCGATCACGCCGCCGTACTCGAGTCGCTGAAGCAGGTGCGGGACGTACTTACCCGACACTGGATCGATGACACCGGCGTACCGCGCTTTGACGTTCAGGTACGATTCGCCTTCCTTGAGCAGGAGAGCCTCTGGATGGACGGTTTCGTCCGCGCCGAGGGACGCGAGCCAAGGGGCGGCTTCTTCCTTGCGCGACGAGGCCACAACGTGGTAACCGGCCTGCTTGGCGATGGCGATGCCCGTCGCACCGACGCCTCCCGTGGCGCCCGTCACGAGGATGGGGCCCATCGCGGGCGATACGCCGTTTTGCTCCATGCGGTACAGCGACAGGGCGGCGGTGAACCCAGCCGTGCCGAGCACCATCGCCTCGCGGAGCGTGAGTCCGTCGGGAAGAGGGACCACCCAGTCCGCGGGCACGCGCGCGTATTCGCTGAAGCCGCCGAAGTGGCCGGTCCCGAGGTCGTAGCTGGTGCAGATGACGGGATCGCCCGCGTGGAAGCGCGGGTCGCTGGATTCAACGACCTCGCCGGAGAGGTCAATGCCGAGCACCATGGGGTAGCGCGTCACGAGACGGCTTGCGGGCTGCGAGCAGATGCCGTCCTTGTAATTGACGCTGGAGTAATGGACGCGAATGAGCACTTCGCCGTCCGGAAGGTCATGGGCCGTGAGTTCTCGCACGCCTGCGCTGAAACGTCCGTTGTCCTGGTCGACGACATAGGCGCGAAACGTCTGCATGGCGCGAAGCCTCCTTTCGGTTTGGAAAGAGGCGCCCGGAAGTCGGGCGCCGCGTCGCATGCCGCTCGAACCGGCTTGACCGCTCAGGAAGCTGCGGACGGCTTGGGCGACACGCCGATGTGATGCAGCAGGAACGCGTGGATTTCGGCCGATTCGCGGAGGTGCTCAAGCCTTCCGGACGAGCCGAAATGGCCGGCGCCCATGTGAGTCTTGAGGACGAGCGCCTCGTCCCCGACTTTTGTGGTGCGCAGTTTGGCGACCCACTTCGCCGGTTCCCAGTACGCGACGCGCGGATCGTTGAGCCCGGTGGTCACGATGAGATGCGGATAGCGCTTGGCTTCCACATTGTCGTACGGGCTGTACGATTTCATGTAAAAGTAATACGTCTCGTCCCGCGGGTCTCCCCATTCGTCCCATTCGAGGGTCGTGAGGGGAATGGTCGGATCGAGCATGGTCGTGACCACGTCCACGAACGGGACACCGGCAGAGATGGCGGCGAATCGGTCGCCGCCCATGTTGGCCACGGCGCCCATCAGCAGGCCGCCTGCCGAGCGCCCATCCGCTGCGAGTTTCTCGGGCGAGGTGTAGGCCTGCTGGATGAGCGCGTCCGCGCAGGCGATGAAGTCGGTGAACGTGTTCTTTTTGGCCAAGAGCTTTCCGTCCTCGTACCAAGGCCGCCCCATCTCCGATCCGCCGCGGACGTGTGCGATGGCGTAGATGACGCCCTTGTCGAGCAGGGGCAAGAGAAGCACGGGCGAGAAGGTGGGGTCCAGGTTATGGCCGTAGGACCCGTACCCGTAGAGAATGCACGGGGCCGGCCCGGCGTCGCGCGCGCCCTTGCGGTAGACCAGGGATATCGGGATGCGCGTCCCGTCCTGCGCGTGTGCGAAGAGGCGCTCCTGCACGTAGTCGGCGGGATCGTACGGTCCGTTCACCGGTTGGCGCAGGAGGGCCTTGCGCTCGCCCGTGACGGGATCGAGCGCGTACGTGGTGCGCGGGGTGAGGAACGATTCGTACTGGATGAGCACTTCTCGCGTGTCGTACCGGCGGTTTGTCGAGACGGACACGGTGAACAGCGGCTCGTCCCAGGAGAGCCGCGTCAGCCGCCCATCCGCGAACGTCCAGATTTGCGTGAGGCCCCCTTCGCGGCCCTCGATCACGACCGCCTCCCGAAATGGATGGACGGCCGTGAGATAGCGCGCCTCGTCGTACGGGAACAATTCCTCCAGGCGCTCGTCTTCGCAGGGGGCGATGGGATGCCGGAAGACGCTGAAGTTGCGGCGGCCCAGGTTGGTCAACACGAGAAACGCGTTCTCCCAGTGCTCGAGCTCGTACTCCACCTCGGCCTGCCGCGGACGGAAGACGGTCCACGTGCCGAGTGGCTGGTCGGCCGGCAGATAGCGAACCTCGGTCGTGGTCTTCGTGGACGACGTGAGAAACAGGTACTTGCCGCTCTGCGACTTGGCGAGCGTCAAAATGCACGTCTCGTCTTCCTCTTCGTAGAGCAGCGCGTCCTGCTCGACGGGATCGCCAAGCCGATGCCGGTAGAGGCGATAGGGGCGCTGAGCCTCGTCGACGGTGATGTAAAACAGATATTGGCCGTCGGCGCTCCATGCGAGGCTGCCGTCGATGAATACGTTTTCGATTCGGTCCGGGAGGTCTTGGCCCGAATCCAGGTCTTTGACGAGGAGGGTGTATCGATCCGTCCCGTCGCGGTTCTCCAGATACGCGAGGCGCTTCTCGTCTGGGCTCGTGGCGAGCATGGAGACGCTCAGATAACCGTTGCCAGCGATTTGGTTCACATCCAGGATGATCTCTTCCTCGGCCTGCGCCAGCGCCTCGCGGGACTCGGCGCGCTTTCGGGCATGAATCGGATACTGCAAGGACTTTTCCATGCGCGTGTAGTAATAGTACTGGTCTCCCTGAACTGGGACGCGCTCTTCTGCGTCCGGAATGCGGGCCACCATGGCCTCGTACAACTCGTCGGTCAGCGGTTGAACGCGCTCCATGTACCAGCGGTAGTATGTATTTTCGTCCTCAAGGTACCGGATGACATCCGGGTTGTCGCGGTCTCGGAGCCAGTAGTACGGGTCCACCCGCCGGTCGTTGTGAATCTCGAGCACGGTGGGAATCGCTTTCGCTTTTGGCGCTTCCATGACGTCACTCCTTCGCGGCTTCGGTCGCCAGTTTCAACGAGATTTCAAGGCTTCACCCGTATCATACCATGCGGCGTTTGCTGGCGCCTCTCGCCAGCGCACAGGGGGTGGGTGGCTTGCGCAAGCTGTTTCCCTATCTGCGGCCGTACCGGCTGCGCATCGTCCTGATTGTGACGTTCATCTTTCTGCAGGTCCTCGGGAACCTGTATTTGCCAACCCTGATGTCGGAAATCGTCGACAACGGGGTGCTCAAGGGGAACCTTCCTTACATCTTTCGCATGGGCGCGTTCATGCTCGCGGTATCGATTGTCGCGGTGGGTTTCTCCATCACGGCGAGCTATCTGTCGTCGCAGACCGCCGCGAGCTTCGGCAAGCACCTTCGCCGCGACCTGTTCGCGCACGTGCAGACGTTTTCGCTGGAGGAAATCGACCGTTTCTCCACCGCCTCGCTCATCACGCGCACGACCAACGATATCACCCAGGTGCAGCAGCTTGTCAACATGATGCTGCGCATGATGATCATGGCGCCGCTCAACTGCATCGGCGGCGTGCTGATGGCCGTGTACACGGATGCGAGTCTGTCCGTCGTGGTGTGGGTGATGCTTCCGGTTCTCGCGGCAGTCATCGTCTTGGTGTTTGGGCGTGCGAGCCGGTTGTTCCGCGTCATGCAGGGCAAGATCGACGTGCTCAACCGCGTGTTGCGCGAAACCCTGACGGGCATCCGCGTCATTCGCTCCTTCAATCAGGTTGCACGCGAGACGAAGCGATTCGATCACGCCAACGCCGACCTGACGGGGACGACCACCCGCGTGCAGAAAATCATGGCGGCGCTGTCGCCGGCGCTCATGCTGGTCATCAACCTGGCCGTGATCGCCATCCTGTGGTTTGGCGGCGTGCGGGTCGCGCACGGTCAGATGCAGATTGGCTCGCTGATGGCGTTTATCCAATATGTCACGCAGCTCTTGTTTGCCATCATGATGGTCTCGATGATGTTCTTCATGATTCCGCGCGCCAACGCGTCGGCCAATCGCATCTACGAGGTCCTTTCCACGGCGTCGCGGATACGAGATCCGGAGCATCCTGAGCGGCTGCCGCGCCCGCAGTGCGAAGGGCTCGTGGAGTTTCGCCACGTGACGTTCCGGTATCCGGGTGCACAAGCGCCGGCGCTCTCCGACATTTCGTTTGTCGCAAAGCCGGGCGAAGTCACGGCGATCATCGGCGGGACGGGATCGGGCAAATCGACGCTCGTGAGCCTCATCCCCAGGTTCTACGACGTGGAATCGGGCGAGGTGCTCGTCGGGGGCCTGGACGTGCGGGCGTGGAGCCAGGAGGACCTGCGCAGGCAAATGGGCTACGTGCCTCAGCGGTCCGTGCTCTTCAGCGGCACCATCGCGGACAACATCCGCGTGGGCCAGGAGGACGCGAGCGATGACGAGGTGCGGGAAGCCGCGCGCATTGCCCAGGCGCTGGAATTCATCGAGCAGATGCAGGACGGCTTCGACGCCATCGTCGAGCAAGGAGGGCGGAATCTGTCTGGCGGGCAGAAGCAGCGCCTTTGCATCGCTCGGGCGCTGGTGCGCCGGGCGCCGATTTACATCTTCGACGACAGTTTCTCCGCACTCGACTTCCGCACGGACGCGAGGTTGCGCCAGGCGCTTCGGGAAGCGGTGCGCGGCGCCACGGTGATCATCGTCGCGCAACGCGTCAATACCATTCGGGATGCCGACCAAATCGTTGTGCTCGACGAGGGGCGGATTGCCGGCATCGGGACGCACGAATCGCTGCTCGCCAGCTGCCAGGTCTACAGGGAGATTGTGCGGTCTCAGCTCGGAGAGGAGGTCATGGCATGAGCCAGGATCGGCGCGACATGCAGGCGATGCGGCCGCCCATGCCCATGCGCCACGGCGGAATGCGCCCCGGCATGCCCGTTCAGAAGCCAAAGGACTTCAGCGGCACCGCGCGGCGCCTGGTGCGCTATTTTCGGCCGCACGCCTGGCGAATTGGGCTCGTCTTCGTGATGACGGTGCTCGGCACGCTGTTTTCCATCCTGGGGCCGGACGTGATGAAGGGCATCACGAACGATCTCGTCGCGGGCCTGCGCCACAAGTGGATGCATCTGCCCGGTCCCGCATTTGACTGGGCGGACATCGTGCGCGTGCTCGAGGAGCTGACGGGGCTGTACGTGCTCTCCAGCGTGTTTGGCTACTTGCAGCAGTACATGATGGCCGGCGTCGCGCAAAAGACGGTGTATGCGCTGCGCCGCGACGTGTACGCCAAGTTGGAACGCCTGCCACTTTCGTTTTTCGACGGGCGCCCGATTGGCGACGTGATGAGCCGATTTGTGAACGACTTCGACAACATCGGCAACACGCTTCAGCAGGCGCTGCTTCAGTTTGTGTCGAGCATCGTCACCTTCGTCGGTGTCATTGCGGTCATGTTGTCCATCAGTCCGTTGATGACGCTCGTGATGTTTCTCACACTGCCGCTGTCGTTTTACGTCACGCGGTTTGTCACCAAGCGGTCGCAGGGCTTTTTCGTGGGCCAGCAGCGCTCGCTCGGGCTTTTGAACGGCCACATTGAAGAGATGTACACGGGCCATGCCATCGTGCGGGCGTTCAACATGGAGCCCCGCGCCGTCAAGACGTTTGATCACCACAACGAGGCCCTGTATGAATCGGGGTGGCGGGCGCAGTTTATCTCGGGGCTCATCTTCCCCCTGAACAACTTTATCGGCAACCTCGGCTACGTGTTGGTCAGCGTGATCGGCGGATTGTTCGTGGCGCGCGGCTCCATCAGCATCGGGGATATTCAGGCGTTCATTCTCTATGCCCGCCAGTTCTCGCAGCCCATCACGCAGTTGTCCAGCATCTCGAACATCATTCAATCGACCATTGCGTCCGCTGAGCGAATTTTTGAGCTGCTCGATGAACCGGAAGAGGTGCCTGATCCAGCGACGCCGGTGCGGCTCGAGCATCCCAGGGGCAACGTCGCGTTTCACCACGTCTCGTTCCGCTATAAGGACGATGTGCCGCTCATCGAGGACCTGAACCTCGAGGTGGCCGCGGGGCAGACGGTGGCCATCGTCGGTCCGACGGGCGCAGGGAAGACGACTCTCGTCAATCTGCTCATGCGCTTCTACGATGTCCGCGAAGGGCAGATCACCATCGACGGCGTCGATATCCGCGACATGACGCGCGCCGACCTGCGCAGCCTGTTTGGCATGGTGCTACAGGACACGTGGCTGTTTCATGGCTCCATCCGCGACAATATCGCCTATGCCAAACCCGACGCGAGTGAGGACGAGATCGTCCGGGCCGCCCGGGCAGCGCGCGCCGATCACTTCATTCGGGCTTTGCCCGACGGGTACGACACGGTCATCAACGAAGAGGCTTCCAACCTGTCACAGGGGCAGAAGCAGCTTGTGACCATCGCGCGAGCCATTCTGGCCGATCCCGTCATTCTCATCCTCGATGAGGCCACCTCCAGCGTCGACACCCGCACGGAGCTCCTGATCCAGGAGGCGATGCAGCGGCTGATGGAGGGGCGCACGAGTTTTGTCATCGCCCATCGTCTGTCGACCATCCAAAACGCGGACCAGATTCTCGTCATGAATCACGGCCGTGTGATCGAACAGGGGACGCACCGCGAGCTCTTGGAGAAGGGCGGTTTTTACGCCGAACTGTACCGCAGCCAGTTTGCCGGATCGAGCGTGGACGAAGCGCTCGCCGAGGTGGCGCGCACGGCCGCGAGCCAGACTTCGAATGGATGAAAAAGGAAAAGAGTGGGAACCCTAGGGCCATCGACAGGGATGGAGGCGATGACCTGTGGGACCCGCTCTTTTGCTTGCTATCGCCCTCTTCGGAGGGCCACATGCCAGCGTACAGGCGGTCGCGACGCGCGATGCCGTGTACGGACCCGTCCAGCACGCCGTGCGGCTCGACACTGCGCACCATGTGGTGACCGTCGATCTCCGGCCTGTGGCCGGACCGCGCGCAACCTCTTCCCTCGAGGCGACGGACGGCCGCGGCGTGACGGCGCCGACTTCGCCCGACGCGTACACGGATGGCCGCGCGATTACCGCGCCTGTGTCTCCGCACGCTTACACCGATGGGCGCGACACCGGCCGCGGGGCACAGACCAACCGCGGGCAGCTCGTCCTGTCTGTGCCCCTGGGATGGGAGCTCGATGTACAGGGCGCCGCGGCGGACAGCTGCGAGCTTCGCACGCCCAACCTCGAGCGCACCGCGATTCAGCCCATGCCCGGCGCCTCGAATCGCCTGCGCAGGCGGTTTTTGCTTGGCCAGCCGGGCACCTACCGGCTCGTTTCCGAGACGTCGGGGCAGGTGACGCACGTGCTCGACACCGTGGTCGTCTCGCCGCATCTCAGCGAGCCTGTCATCGGCGCGCCATGATGGCGCCGACGCGGCTGTGATGCGGCGGCCACGCGGGCTTCTCATCGCAACTGCGCCACAAGCATGCCGAAGTAGGTCGGGCGCTCGTACGACAACAGGTGCGGGCGCCTCTCCTCTTTCGGTACGGCGCCCGCCAGCACGAGCGCTTGCCACATGCCGTCCGGCCGAGCGTTTTCGATCATCTCGGGCGGAAAGTCGGCAAGCCGCTCCAACTCCCCTGCCGCGATTGCGCGCTGCACTTCCTCGTCCAGCCGCGGAGCGTCTTCGTGGAAGCCGTATGGCCCGTCTGCGGCATGCGCGTGCGCCCAGTCGCAGCTCGCGATCACGCCGGCCCGCCGATGGAGCCTGTCGCACGCCTGGCGGATGGCCTGGCCCAGGCGAAGATGTTCCGAGAACGGGCGGGATCGCGCGGTTTGGATGACGACAATGGGCCGTTCCGGCATGAAATACAAGGGAATCATGCTGCCCCAGTCGAGGGGAAGCGTCGAGAGCGGGCCGTCTGCCGTCGCGAAGTTGAGAATGGCAAGGGGCACATCCTGCGCTCTGTGGGCAACTTCGAGGGCGAGGGCGCGGTCGACCGCGCGGCGCATGTGGAAGACGTTGCCCTTGTCGGCCCGGTAGGCGCGGACCATCGCCGCCTGCGTCTGTTCACTCAACTCACCTTCCATGTATGCGCTTGCGCTCAAGGTGAATTGCCCCTCCGCGCGGATGCCGTGCGGCGTAATGACCACCCACACGTCGGGGTCTGCCTGCCGCGCCGCCTGACCCAGTTCGGTGAGGCTCGCGCGCGTTTGGGCCATGACATGGGCCTCATCGCCCGCGAGCTCCGGCAGGATGGGCAGTCCGTGCGGCGCCACGGCTGCAAACACGATGCTCATGGAATCGCCTCCTGACGCCACTGTAGACGAAAAGCCGCTCGGGCGCCATATTTGGCTTACGGAAGAGAAGCGGCTACAATAGGTGTCAGAGGAGGCAGATGGCCGGGGGCGATGGGGCATGCCGAAAAGCCGGGAACAGGCGTTTAACGAGATCGTGCGCAGGGTGCGAAAAGAGTGTTTCGGCAAGGGACCGGAGCGCATTCACACGGTGTTTATTGAAAACATGGCCATTTGCGTGTTGCAAGGCAATCTCACCCCGACGGAGAAGTTCATCAGCCGGACGGCCGAAGGGGCGGAGATGGTGCGCCTGGCCCGCACGAGCATGATTCAGGAGCTGTACAAGCGGAAGGTGCCGGAGGGACTTGAGGAGGTGGCGGGTTCGCGCTTTTTGTATCTCTTCTCGGACTTCAAGGTCGAGGAGGATATGGGGGTATCCGTGTTCATCTTCGAAAAGCCGATTCCGAGGGAACCCCTGCCGGACGGGGAGCTGCGGTTTGGGAAACAGGGAAATCCAGCACAAGAATCCGCAGAATGAGTTGTATTCGGTTTCACCGTCAACGTGCTATAATAAGCGTTGCGTGGCGGGTGCATTCGCGTGAGTGGGCGCGCTACGAATCTATTGGCTCGGCGCTTGAATGGTTGGCCTGTAGGTTCTGCAGGCGAACACATCGGCACAAGTTGACCGCGAAGCGGCAATTTGTGTCCTTTTTTGTGCTCGCAACACCTGGGGAATTATGGATGATTTCTTGTGCATGATCCGTGTTGCGCTGCGCAAGGTAAGGTTGTAAACGATGGCGAGCCAGACAAGCGCTGAACGAGAAAAGGGTGGGAGTCACATGAGCAATGGGTTTCTGAGTCCTGCGGAGATCGCGCAACTGGCAGTGGATGTGGGCGAAAAGAAGTCGAAAGAGGTCTGGTGGAAGCTGCTCATTCTGGGCATCTTGGCGGGCGCGTTCATCGCGCTGGGCTTCTTGGTGGACATCCGCGTGACCGCCAGCCTGCCAGACAGCTTGGCGTCCGTCAAGAGCTTCCTTGGCGGCGCGGTGTTCCCCGTGGGCCTGATGCTCGTCGTGATCGCGGGCGGAGAACTGTTGACCGGCAACATGATGACGCTGCCCATCGCGGTGCACGCGGGGCGCGCAAGCCTTGGCGGGCTTGTGTACAACTGGTTCTGGGTCTTGATCGGGAACCTGTTGGGATCGCTCTTCGTCGCCGGCGCGTTCGGGGTGGGCGCGCATCTGTTGACGGCCGATCCGTTCAAGGCGACGGTCATTGCCATTGCGACGGCAAAGGCGAAGCTCGCGTTTGGACCGACCATTCTGTCCGCGATTGGATGTAACTGGTTGGTGTGCTTGGCGGTTTGGATGGCTTACGGCGCCAAGGACATCGTGAGCAAGATCTTTGCGATTTGGTTCCCCATCATGGCGTTCGTGGCCATTGGCTTCCAGCACGTGGTCGCGAACATGTTTGTCCTGCCCGCGGCCATGTGGGTCGGTGGGGACTTGTCGTGGGGCAAGATCATTGAGGAGTGGTGCGGCGCGTTCATCGGGAACGCCATCGGCGGATGGATTTTCACTGCGCTCGCCTACTATCTCGTCTATCTGACGAAGTCGCGCCGCGAAGCCTGAATCAAGCGTATCGCCCGCCCGTCACAAAGCCACGCCCTCTTGGGGGGCGCGGCCCGCTTACGCGGCCGTCTGCCTTCTCTCGCGTGGAAATTGAAAGATAAGGGGGATATCGGCATGCTCGATATCAGAACCGAGGCACAGGCCGAGGCGCAAACTGTCGTATTGGAGATCGACGGGAAAGAAGTCTCCGTGGAGCCGGGACGCTCGGTGCTCGAGGCCATTTTGTCCACCGGACAGGAACATCCGCACGTCTGCTATCACCCGGCGCTCGGCCCCATTGAAACGTGCGACACCTGCATTGTCGAGATCGACGGCAAGCTCATGCGCGCCTGTTCGACGCCGGCCACAGCGGGCATGGTGGTGCGGACGAAATCCGTCGCCGCGCGCTATGCGCGGAAAGAAGCGATGGACCGCATTCTGAAAAACCACGAGCTGTACTGCACCGTGTGCGACAACAACAACGGTAACTGTGTGTTGCACAACACCGTGATGCAGATGGGCGTGGAACACCAGGCGTATCCCTTTACCCCCAAGCCCTACGAAGTCGACATGTCGAACCCGTTTTATCGGTACGATCCGCAGCAGTGCATTTTGTGTGGCCGCTGCGTCGAAGCTTGCCAAAATCTCCAGGTCAGCGAGGTCTTGTCGATCGCCTGGGACCGCGACGTGCCTCGGGTGATTTGGGACGACGACGTGCCGATCAACGAGTCGTCGTGCGTCTCGTGCGGTCACTGCGTGACCGTCTGCCCGACCAACGCGCTCATGGAGAAGTCGATGCTCGGAGAGGCCGGGTTCCTCACCGGCATTGAAAAGCCCACCCTCGACAAGATGATCGACCTCACCAAGAAGGTGGAACCGGGCTACTCCTCGATTTTTGTGCTGTCCGAGATGGAGCACGAGATGCGTGAGGCGCGCATTCGAAAGACGAAGACGGTCTGCACATACTGCGGCGTGGGCTGTGCCTTCGACGTGTGGACCAAGGACCGCCACATTCTGAAAGTCGAACCGCAGATGGAGGCACCGGTGAATCAAATCTCGACGTGCGTGAAGGGCAAGTTCGGTTGGGACTTCGTCAACAGCCCTGATCGCCTGACGAAGCCTCTGGTCAGAAAGGGCGACCGGTTCGTCGAGGTCAGCTGGGACGAGGCGCTCGACGTGATCGAAAAGCGCATCAAGGAGATCCAGGCGGCGCATGGCTATGACGCCGTGGCGTTCATCTCGTCCTCCAAGACGACGAATGAAGAGAACTACTTGATGCAGAAACTGGCGCGCACTGTGATGCACACGAACAACATCGACAACTGTTCGCGGTACTGTCAGTCGCCAGCGACGGAGGCCTTGCGGCGGACGATGGGACTTGGCGGAGACACGGGCTCCATTCGCGACCTCGAGCTCGCCGATCTCGTCATCATCGTCGGGGCAAACCCCGCCGAAGCGCATCCTGTGCTGTCGACCCGTCTGCGGCGAGCCCAGAAGAAGCGTGGCCAGAAGCACATCGTGGCCGACGTGCGGCGCAACATCATGGCTTCGCGGGCCGACTTGTTCATCCAGCCGCGGCAGGGGACGGACTTGGTTTGGCTGTCGGCCGTCACGAAGTACATCATCGATCAGGGACGGCATGATGAGGCCTTTTTGCGCGAGCACGTCAACGGATTTGACGCGTACGTCCGTTCGCTCGAGAAATTTACGCTCGACTATGCGAGCGAGGTCTGCGGCCTGCGCAAGGAGGACATGATTCGCGTCGCAGAGATGATCATGGCAGCGGAACGAGTGGCGGTCTGCTGGGCCATGGGTGTGACGCAGCACCGCGGTGGAAGCGACACGTCGACGGCCATCTGCAACCTGCTCCTGGTGACCGGGAACGTGGCGCGTCCCGGGACCGGCGCGTACCCGCTCCGCGGCCACAACAACGTGCAGGGTGCGGGAGATATGGGCTGTGCGCCGCCGTTTTTGCCTGGTTACGAGCGGATCGACAACGAGGTTCAGCGGCGCAAGTGGGAGGCGCTGTGGGGTGCCGAACTGCCGACGACGCCCGGTCTGAACAACCACCAGATGGTGGATGCGATTCACGAGGGCAAGCTCAAGGCGATGTACCTGTGCGGCGAGGACATGGCCGTGGTGGATTCCAACATCAACTACGTGGAGGACGCCTTCCGCAAACTCGAATTCTTCGTCGTGCAGGACGTGTTTCTCTCGAAGACCGCTCAGTTTGCAGACGTGGTGTTGCCGGCCTGTCCGAGCCTCGAAAAGGAAGGGACATTCACGAATACGGAGCGGCGCATCCAGCGTCTGTATCGCGTGCTCGAGCCGCTCGGCGACGCGAAGCCGGACTGGGAGATCATTCAGATGGTCGCAAATCGCTTCGGCGCCAACTGGAACTACGCCTCGCCGCGCGAGATCTTTGAGGAAATGGCGAGCACGGCCGACTTGTTCCGCGGCGCCACCTACGAACGCCTGGAAGGCTACGGAAGCCTGCAGTGGCCCGTTCTGCCAGACGGCACCGATACGCCGCTCCTCTACACGGACGGGTTTGCGTTCCCCGACAAAAAGGCACGGCTGTACCCGGTCGACTGGACGCCGCCCATCGAAGTCGGGGAGGAATATGATCTCGAGTTGAACAACGGCCGCTTGCTCGAGCATTTCCACGAAGGCAACATGACGAGCCGCGTACCAGGCATTCACGCCAAGGTGCCGGAGACCTACGTGGAAATTTCGCCAGAGCTCGCCAAGGAGCGCGGCGTGCAGGACGGCGCGTGGGTCCGGCTGGTGTCGCCCTACGGCAGCATCCGCGTGCGGGTCGTCGTCACGGATCGCGTCTCCGGTAAGCGCGTGTACGTGCCGCTTCTGTCCCATGCCGACGAGGAGGCCGTGAACCGCCTGACGTCGAGCGATCACGACACCGCGACCTACACCCCCGCTTACAAGGAGATGCGCGTGCGGATGGAGGTCATTCAATCGTGCGGCGAATCGCCGATGAAGCGCGGGAACTTCCGGCTCGGCAAGCCAAATCCGCAACCCGGTGTCAATGTGGAGAAAAAATGGGCGCGCAAGGACTATGTCCCGCTCGTCACCGAAGGCGCGAACGTGAGGGAGGGTTGAGACGTGGCGGAACCCATTCGCATGATCGAGCGCCGAGAGGAGACGCCTGAGGAGCGGCGAGATCGCGCGCTCGCCAAGCTCGCCGATCAGCTGGCGCTCGAGGAGAAGGCCGCGCTGCGCGCCCTTGAGTTGTTGGCGCTCGCGGAAGAAAAGGGCCTGCTGCCCATGTTGACCGCGCTCCTCGCGCGTGGCGATCGCGTCCTCGCGCATGCAGTCGACCTGTTGGCTCGCGACGAGTACGCCTCGGCGCTGCAGAATGCCATCGGCCTAGCTCAAGCGCTCGGCAAGTTTGACCCCGGCGCGCTCGCGAAGCTCGTCGACGGAGCCGCCGCCGGCTTGGCGGATGCGCAAAAACAGGCAGAGGGCAGCGCGAAGTCGCTCGGCATATTCGAGCTTCTTGGGCTGCTGAAGGATCCGGACGTCGCGTACGCCATTCGCTTCTGCGTCGGCTTTTTGTCCGGCTTGGGCAAGTCACTCCGACAAGAACGTGCGCCGGAGTGACGGCGCAATTTCTCGGGAAATGTCGAATGAAACAAAGCCGCGGACAGGTTCCGCGGCTTTGTTACTTAGATTTCCAACCATTGTCGATATTTCTTGAGGAGGGTCACCGGGCCGCCCAGGTGCATGAGGTACTTCATCTTGGATCCATCTTTCAGCACCAAAGCGGTCGCGCCAGTCGCATGATGACGGCCGATTTCGGCGACGCCGTACTTCGGGCCGAGCGACGCCACAGTGCCGTGATCGTGGTAGACAAAGGGCAGGGGTGAGCGGCCGTGCGCCTGCCGGACCAAGTTCGCGCCGAGGTGGTGCCCCATCTGTTCCGCTACCTGACCGGTCGGCGGCAGCACGTTGCCTTTCGCGTCTTCGAAGCGCGCGCAGTCGCCGATGACGTACACGTCTTCGAAGCCCCGCGCCTTGAGAAACGGGTCCACGTGTACCCGATTCCGGGCGTCAACTGGAAGGCCCGCGTCTTTCAAGAGCGGCGGCGCTTCGACGCCTCCTGTCCAAACGAGCGTATGGCCAACCACTTTTTGGCCGGACGCGAGGACGTACGCCTCTGGGTCGGCGCCCGCGACGCGTTCGTTCAAGATGAGGTCGACGCCGCGCTCCACGAGCTTGCTCTGGGCGACGGCCCTTAGCTCTGGATCGACGTCGGGCAGCAGTTCGCCGTGGGCGTGAATCAGGCCAAGGTACAAGTCGGTCGTGGGGAGTCCTAGATGGCGCAGGCGGCTCGGCAGCGCATCGGCCCATTCGCCCATGAGCTCCACGCCGGTGAGCCCGCCGCCGGCCACGAGGAACCTCAGGTGAAGCGGATCGCCGGTCTCCTGGTACCGCTTGATTTCGCGCTCCACGTGGTGGTGGAGTTCCATCGCCGCCCGCAGAGAATCGAGGCGAAACGCGTACTCCGCGACGCCCGGCAGGCCGAAGGTCGCCGTGTGGCTGCCGAGGGCCACAATCAGCGTGTCGTAGGGCAGCGTGCCGCGATCGGTCTCCACGAGCTTGTCCGACAATGCGAGGCGCTTCACGTCGGCGATGAGAACTTCGCTCGTTGTGCGATGAAACAGATCTTCGAGCGACAGGGCGTAGGTGTGAGCATCATGCCTGGCGCCCGCGACTTCGTGCAGAAGCGTCTTAAAGGTGTGGTAGGGCTCGCGATTGATCAGGGTGAATGGGATACCGTGACGGTCGAGTTCCAGAGCTGCGGCGAGTCCGCCGTAGCCCGCCCCGAGAATGACGATACCTTTCATGCGCTCTCTCCCTTCGCTATCATCATACACGAAGGGTCTGGTTGGAGGGACGGGCGCGGGGGCGAGGGACAGGCCTATGCGCGCGCCACTCCTGCCGGATGACGGCGAGCCGCGCAAGCTGCGCGGCTCAGCGGAGCGCATCATCCAAGCGCTTCATCCGTCAGTTGGCGTAGGCCCCGTACGGAACGAGGAGAATGAACAGCACGAAGATGATGAGAAACACGACAGCCCAGCGGGTGTAGCCACCGAAGACTCCGTACATCGTCTCAACACCTCCTTGTCGTTCGATGGTTCACTGTATGTAGGCCCGAGCGCGGATGGGTGGACGGATGCCCGGATGAAAGGCGTATAATGGACAAGTAAGGATACATTTGGAGGAGGCTGAAGATTCGTGGCGTTGACCTTCATGCAGATGGTTCAAAAGGCGAAGGAGAATGTGCAAGGCCTGAGCGCGGCGGAAGCCAAAAAGCGCATGGAGCAAGATCCCAATACGTTGGTCATCGATGTGCAGGATGCCGCCGACGCCGGCGCGTGCGGGTTGATTCCCTCGAGCGTCAATATCTCGCTCGGCATGCTGCCGATTCGGGCCGACCTGGAGTTGCCCGAGCACTTGCGCGATGAACGGCTGGCGGATCGCAATCGTCCCATCATCACGACGTGCGGCGCGGGCGGTCAGGCGGCGCTCGGCGCATATGTGCTGAAACTCATGGGCTTCAACAACGTGGCGTACATTGAAGGCGGTACGGCGGCTTGGAAGGAAGCGGGGTACGAAGTCCAACACTGACGACCAACCGCTGATGCGCCAAATGCGAAGGGCTGTCCCCCATCCCATGATGATGGGTGCGGGACAGCCCTTTGCTTTTCAGAAGGTGTCGGGATCGGGCCCGAACCGGTGGTTTTGGTTCAGCGCGTTGATGCGCTGCATGTCCTCGTCCGACAGGGAAAAGTCGAACAGATCCGCGTTTTCGAAGATGCGTTCTCTGCGCACCGACTTCGGGATGGTGACGACCTCGTTCTGAAGGTCCCAGCGAAGCACGATTTGCGCGGGCGTCTTCTTGTACTTCTGCGCAAGTTCCTGCAACACGGGCAGGTCGAGGTTTCCGCGCATGATGGGGCTCCAGGCTTCAAGCTGGATGTGATGCTCTCGACAGAACTGCCGAAGCGGTTCCTGCGTCAAGAGAGGGTGGTACTCCACCTGGTTGACGGCGGGGACGACGTTCGCGTGGGCGAGCAGGTCTTCGAGATGATGAATCTGGAAGTTGCTCACGCCGATGGCTCTCGCAAGTTTCTCGTCGTAGATGCGCTCGAGTGCACGCCACGTCTCCCGATATTTGCCGCTCACCGGCCAGTGGACCAGATACAAGTCCACGTAATCGAGGCCGAGCCGCTTGAGGCTTGCCTCAAAAGCGCGCAAGGTCTGGTCGTAGCCCTGATCCGTGTTCCAGACTTTTGTGGTGACAAAGACTTCGCTGCGCGGCAGGCCCGATTCACGCACGGCTTTGCCCACGCTCTCCTCGTTCGCGTAAAAGGCCGCCGTGTCGATATGCCGGTAGCCTGCTTCAAACGCAAAACGGATGGCCTGTTCGACCTCCTCGCCGGCCTGGGCCTTGTACACGCCAAGGCCAAGCCATGGCATGTTCACGCCGTTGTTCAGTTGGACGGTGTCTTGCACGTGTTGCGCCACCATGGAACATCCCTCTCTCTCCAGGACTGGTGCGGAAGTGCCAAGGGTTATTATATCGAAACTTGCGCGGCTCGGGTGACCACGCGTGGGCGTTTGCCATACAATGCGTCAACACGCAAGGTTTGGGGGTCACCGCATGCACTTGACCGCGTCGCACTGGATTTACCTTGCCGTCGTCGCCCTGGCCATCCTCGGCATGGCGCTGCGCCGAGGGATCTTGCCCCTGTGTGTGCTGGGCACGTTGGTCGTTGGATGGGTGTACACGCACAGCTGGGTGAAAGGTATTCAAACCGTCTTCAACGCCAATTTGGCGAGTGCGGAGAACCTGCTCGGCATCATGGTGGTCATTGGCCTCATGATTGCCCTGCTTCGCCTCGTCGAGCGGACCGGCGCTGACCAGCTCGTCCTGCGGCCGTTTCGACACGCCGTGAAGACGCCGGGGCTGGCGTTTTGGGGGCTTGGACTCGTCAAGGGCGTCGTCTCGCTCCTCGTCTGGCCGACACCTGCCACCATGATGGTGGCACCTCTCATGACGCCGATCGCCCTTCGGGCCGGTTTGCCGCTCATCGGAGCCGCCATGGCCATGAACCTGTTCGGCCACGGCATCGCGCTCTCGGGCGATTTTATCATTCAGGGTGCCCCGAAGCTGACGAGTTCAGGAGCCGGTGTGTCGGTGACGAGCGTGATCCAGGCGAGCATTCCGCTCGTGTTGACGACGGGCGCCGTGAGCACCGTCCTGGCCTACTTCTTGCTGCGCCGCGACATGGCCAGGGGGCGCCTGGTCGTGGAGGAGGCGCACACCGCCGCGGAGCGCGTCCACTTCGGAATTTCTGCGAAACTCGCGGCCGTGCTCGTGCCCGCCGCGTTCCTCTTCAGCATCCTCGTCACTGTGTTCCTGCCGCTGCGCGGCGGCGACGCCACGGCCCTCATGGGCGGGGTTGCGCTGCTCGTGCTGTGCGTCGTCGCGTTTGCCGAGTACGGCCGAGACGCGGCGCACGAAGTCATGTCGTTTGTTCAGGAAGGATTCGCCTTCTCCGCCCGGGTTTTTGGCCCTGTCATTCCCATCGCCGGGTTCTTTCTTCTCGGGTCGCCCGAGGTGGCGCCTCAAATTCTCGGGCCCGGCGCGCCAGGCTTCCTGTTCGATCTCGGCCGCGCGCTCGCGCACCACGTGCCGCTCTCTGTCGCGCCTGTCGCCGCTTTGATCGTGCTGGTCGGCGTGATCGCAGGCCTGGATGGCTCAGGCTTTTCCGGTCTCGTCCTCGTGGGCACGCTGGCGCAGGCCCTCGGCCAGCCCATCGGGGCAAACGTCGCGGTGCTCGCGGCGCTCGGGCAGATGGGCTCCGTGTGGAGTGGCGGCGGCACCCTCGTGCCCTGGGGCGTGCTGGATATTGCGGGCGTCACGGGGTGCGACGCGGAGCGCTTGACGCGCCGCAACTTCGTGCCCGTGGTTTGCGGTCTCGCGGCGGCCACCGCCGTCGCGATTGCCATCGCGTGAGCCACAGGCCTGTCAATGGCCGCACCCACTGGAGGTGCCGCCGATCGCCGTCGCCGTGCGTGGCCTCCCGCCACTCTGGACATTTCTCAAGATTCCGTTCATATTGAACATATCACCCCTTCAGCGGATTAGAGATAGACCTCTCAGGGAGTGGCGAGGAGATGAACGCATGAACTACGTGTACCTTCTGGACACCACGTTGCGCGATGGCACCCAGGGCGAGGGTGTCAGCCTCACGGTCGCCGACAAAATCAAAATTGCACAGAAGTTGGACGATCTCGGCGTCGCCTACATCGAGGGCGGTTTCCCGGGCGCCAATCCGAAAGACGAAGAGTTCTTCCAGATGGCGAAGTCGTTGCGGCTCAAGCACGCCAAACTGACCGCGTTCGGGTCCACCCGCCGCCCCGGGGTTCGCGTCGAGGACGACGCGGGGGTGCAGGCGGTCCTGTTGGCGTCCACACCTACAGTCGCGATCGTCGGCAAGGCGTGGGACTTCCATGTGACGGAGGCCCTCCGCGTCTCCCTGGAGGAGAACATCGCGATGATCCGCGATACCGTGCAGCATTTGAAGCGGCACGGCCGCGAAGTGATCTTCGACGCCGAGCACTTCTTCGACGGCTTCAAGCGCAATCGCGCCTACGCCCTGGCCACGGTGCGCGCGGCATGGGAGGCGGGCGTGGACTGGGTGGCGCTCTGCGACACGAACGGCGGCACGTTGCCGCACGACATCCGCGATATCGTCGCACAGGTCATCCAGGAGGTCCCGGTGCGGGTCGGCATCCACACGCATAACGATTGCGAACTGGCCGTGGCCAACAGCCTTGCCGCGGTTCAGGCGGGCGCTCGCATGGTTCACGGCACCATCAACGGGATCGGCGAGCGCTGCGGCAACGCCAACTTGGCGTCCATCATCCCCAATCTCGAGTTGAAGCTGGGCTATCAGTGCCTGCCCTCGCGCGATCACCTGCGGCAGCTGACGCCGGTCGCCCGCTACGTCGGGGAACTGTGCAATCTGGTCGCACACAGCTACCAGCCGTTTGTCGGGCACAGCGCGTTTGCGCACAAGGGCGGCATCCACGTGAGCGCGATTCAGCGCGATCCCGAGACCTACGAACACATTCCTCCAGAGCTCGTGGGCAACGAGCGCCGCGTGTTGCTCTCTGAGCTGTCGGGCGTCTCCAACGTGGTGGCGCAGGCCGAGGCGTTTGGCATTCCCGTCGAGGGCCGGGAGAAGGAGCTCAGGCAACTGCTCGAGCGAATCAAGCAGATGGAGCACATCGGCTATCAGTTCGAGGGCGCCGAGGCCTCCCAGGAGCTCCTCTTTCGCCGGATGTTGCACGACTTCAAGCCGCCGTTCCATGTGCTCGCCGTCCGCGTCGACACCGATGTCCAACGCCAAGGCGAGGCGACGTCGCAAGCCATCGTGAAGCTCGAGGTCGACGGCGAGATCGTGCACACCGTGTCGGAGGGCAACGGACCTGTCAACGCGCTTGACGCCGTCTTGCGCAAGGCGCTGGCGTCTCATCGCCCCGAGATCCGCCGCATGCACCTCACGGACTACAAGGTGCGCGTGCTCGACGAGAAGGACGCGACGGCGGCCAAGGTGCGCGTGCTCATCGAATCCACGGATGGCGATCACGTCTGGCGCACGGTGGGCGTCTCGGAGAACGTGATTGCGGCCAGCTGGGAGGCCCTCGTCGACAGCATCCAGTACTACCTCGCGCTCCTCGCGCCGAGCCGGTCGCTCGTTGAGGCTTGAAACCCTTTGACACAAGCGCAACAATGGAAGAGCGTGAGTAAGACGCTGGAGCGCCGGAGCCTGAGGTGAGGGCTCGGCGCTCTGGCCGTGATCGGGGGGATGGCCGGTGGGCGGATTGCGAGTGGAACCTGGGCCGGCGGAACGATGGCGCCCCGTCTCCTGGCGCAAGACGCTTTGGACGATGTGTGCCGTGCAAGCCATCATGATGATGGCCTTCTCGAGCATGAATCCTTTCCTGGCGCTCTACATTGGTCAACTGGGCGTTCACAACGCACGCGCGGTGGATCTGTGGGCGGGTGTCGTCGCGAGCGCGACCTTCCTCATGTCGGCCATCATGTCTCCGGTGTGGGGATCCGTGGCGGACAGACGCGGCAAGAAGCTGATGGTCATGCGCACCACGCTGGCCATCGCCATGGCCACGAGCCTCATGGGGCTCGCGCGCAACGTTTACGAGCTCCTCTTCATCCGCATGCTGCAGGGTGCCTTCAGCGGGTTCTCGGCGTCCGCGAACGCACTGGTCGCGAGCACCATGCCGGAGGAGCGATTGGGATTTGCACTCGGCTGGTTGTCGACGTCCGCCATGGTGGGCAGCCTCGTGGGACCGCTTCTCGGAGGGGTCCTGGTCGACGCGTTTCACCACAATTATCGCGTCGTGTTCTACCTGACCGCTGCGTTCGCCACCACAGCGTTTCTGTTAACTTGGGCGATGATTCGAGAACCGAAAACGTCGCCAACCGAATCAAAATCGCCCAGCAAACGGATGGGGCTCATCGGCCAGTTCAAATCGATTCGCGGGCTGAAGAGCGTGCAGGTGATGTTTTTTGTGCTGTTTGTGGCGCAGTTTTCGGTCATGAGCGTGCAACCCGTCCTCCCGCTTTACATCCGCGAGCTCGCGGGTCGGGATCCCGCCCTCCTCGGCGCACTCGGCACGCTCTCGGGCGCCTGCTTCGCCGTGACCGGTGTGGCGGATCTCCTCTTTTCGCCCTTTCTCGGCAAGCGGAGCGATCGCATCGGTTATCGCAAGGTGTTGTCGATCGCGCTCGTCGGCGCCGCGCTGTGTTACATTCCGCAGGCGCTGGCGCCGAACGTCTGGGTGTTCATGCTCGGCCGGTTCCTGCTCGGCGCATTCATTGGGGGCATTCTCCCCACGGCCAACGCGCTGGTTGGCCGCATGACGCCGCGCGACATGCGAGGGCGCGTTTACGGCCTCACGGCAAGCTCCACGTTTCTCGGCAGCTTTGCAGGACCGCTCATCGGGGGCGCCGTATCAGCGGGCCTCGGCATTCGTGCGATGCTCGCGGTGGTCATCCTCCTGTATCTCGTCAACTTCGCCTGGGTTCGCTGGCGCGTGCCCGAGTGGAAGGACGACGCAGACGCCGAGATTGCGCATAGCTCGAATGAATAGAGGAACCATAAAAAGTAATGCAAGGATCAGTGTGCTGCGGAATTCGGCTAGGATGATTCTGGACGTTTGTGCCTCAGACGAGGAGGATGACCGATGGATCACGCCAAGGGGGAGCCGGAGGCGCTTCGCCTTCCACACGACGCGCGATCACGCCGGGAGCTGGAGCGGACGTATGAAGACGAGAGCCCCTTCGAGCTTCGCAACCAGCTCTTGTCGCTCGCCAAACGACATGATGAACAGCGGGCCCGCGTCATGCTCGACGCGGGGCGCGGCAACCCCAACTGGATTGCGGCTCGCCCGCGCGAGGCGTTTTGGTTTCTCGGCCAATTTGCGTTGGAGGAGGCCCGCCGCGTGTGGCACGATGGCGATCTCGCCGGCATGCCGCATCCAGACGGCGTGATGGAGCGCTTCGAAGCACACGCCCGCCGACACGAGCAAGATCCCGGGTGCGCCGCGCTTCGCGAGTGCCTCGAAGCAGCGGCAAAGCGCGGCATGGACCGCGAGGCGATGCTCGCCGAATGGGTGGACGGCGTGATCGGCGACAACTATCCGACGCCGGACCGGATCCTGCCCGGCGTGGAACGCGTCATGGCCCACTACCTCGCGGAGGAACTCTGCGGTGGACGGATGGATCCGTCCGCCTGGCAACTTTTCGCGACCGAAGGCGCCACGGCGGCGATGTGCTACGTGTTTGACTCGCTCGCCGCCAACCATCTCTTGCCGAAAGGCGCGAAGATGGCGGTCATGGTCCCCATTTTCCCTCCATACATCGAAATCCCCGCGTTGGAACGGTACCAGTTCGACGTGATCGAGATTCGCGCCACCGGGCGGAGCGAAACGGGTACGCCGACGTGGCAGTATCCCCTGGACGAGCTGCGCAAGTTGGCCGATCCGTCCGTCAAGGCGTTGTTTCTCGTCAATCCCTCCAACCCGCCGTCCGTGGCGTTGAGCGAAGAGACGCTCGACGCTCTGGTCGATGTCGTCCGCAACCACAATCCAGAGCTCATGATCATCACGGACGACGTGTACGGCACGTTCGTGGACGGCTTTCGGTCGCTTGCCACAGAGTTGCCGGAGAACACGCTGCTCGTCTACTCGCTGTCCAAACACTTTGGCGTCACGGGCTGGCGGCTCGGCGTGGTAGCCCTTCAGCGCGAGAACGTGTTTGACAGGCGCCTCCAGGCCATGGATCAAGAGGTGCGCGCGCAGCTTGGGGCACGTTATCGGATTCTCTCGCCACAGCCGGACCAGCTTCCGTTCATCGATCGGATGGTCGCCGACAGTCGCCAGGTGGCGCTCAATCACACGGCGGGGCTGTCCACGCCGCAACAGGTCCAGATGTCGCTCTTTGCGCTCTTCGCCATGACGGATCGCGGGCAACAATACAAGGCGCAGGTGCGCGCCATCTGCCACCGGCGGATGCGCAAGCTGTACGAGGCGCTGGGCCTTCCTGTGCCAGAGCTGCCCTGTGGGGCCGCGTATTACACGGAGCTGGATATCCAAGACCTTGCGCGGAGGCGTTACGGCGATCAGTTTGTCGCGTTTCTCGAGGAGAACTACGAGCCCGTGGACATCCTGTTTCGCCTCGCGGAGTCATCCGGCATGGTGTTGCTGAACGGCGGCGGCTTTCACGCGCCACCGTGGTCGGTGCGCATCTCGCTCGCCAATTTGCCGGATGGCGCGTACGAGACCATCGGGCGCGAGATCATCGCAGCACTCGACGCGTATGCGGGGGATTGGAAGCGCGCCGGGGGATGACCTGAGAACGGCTCGCGGTTCGAGGGCCGCTGACCGGCGATGAGCCGGTCGATAGCTTCGTCATACGTCAAAAATTTTTTACACCAAACTCTTGCGATTAGGTTCGTCTAACTTGTAGAATACCTTCTAGAAAGTTGACTCCGGAAGTCAACTATGCGGCGCCGCATATCTAGGAGGATGTCTTGACATGTCGATCGCGTTTCGGAATCTTCGCTGGAAGAGCGCACTCGTCTGGTTGTCGGCCGTGATCGTCGCCGCCGTGCTGATCTGGCAAGGCGTGACGGCGGGCGGCAATCCGGACCCGACGAGCCACAATATCGGACGAGGCGCGGCCATCGTGGATACGGGCATTCTCGTGTTCCGAGAGGGCCTGGAGACCATCTTGGTGCTGTCTGCCATCACGGCCAGTCTCATGCGGACGCGGCAGGCGTACTGGCGGCCCATCTCGGCCGGCGCCGGCCTGGCATTCGTCGCGACGCTGCTCACGTGGTTTGTGGTGGTCGGGATCATCGCGCTCGTCGGCCAAACGGCGCCAGAGCTGTCGATTCAGGCAGCGACCGGACTTTTGGCCATCATCGTGCTCCTTATTGTGATGAACTGGTTTTTCCACCGGATTTACTGGACGGGATGGATCAGCTTTCACAACCGAAAAAAGAAGGAGATCATCGATCAGGCGGAGCGCGGTGAAGAGGCTCGCGCGCTCGCCTACCGCGGGCTCGTCGTGCTGGGATTCACGTCGGTCTACCGTGAAGGGTTTGAAGTGGTGCTCTTCCTTCAGAATACGCGCATGCAACTCGGGTCGGGCGTCGTGCTCATCGGTGCCGCCATCGGCCTGGCGCTCACGCTCATGGTCGCCGTGCTCACGTTCTTTGCGCACAAGAAGCTGCCGTACAAGCGCATGCTCGTGCTGACGGGCGTCATGCTCGGTGCAGTCTTGCTCGTGATGGTGGGCGAACAGGTGCAGGAGATGCAGCAAGCGGGCTGGCTGCCCTCGACGCCGCTCAACCTCGGCATTCCGGACTGGGCGGGGCTCTGGTTCTCCCTGTTCAACAATCTTCAGAGTATCGTGGCGCAAGCGATTGCGGCCGTGATCGTCCTCGGCTCCTACTTCGGTGCGCAGTACGTCCGCGTCTGGCGCCCGCGCCGCCAAGCCGCCCAACAAGCGCCGTCTCTCCCCGAATAGTGCACACGTCTTCAGGTGCTGTCACCCAAGCACTCGCGCCTCGCGGGTGCTTTTTTTGTGCCGGTCCGCAGGTGTCTCGCGTTCGCCGTATGTTACCATGGAAGTCGAGAGAGCTAGGAGGGAGACGAGATGGGGATTCGCTTTGCGTTTTTGGATATCGATGGGACTGTCCTCGACGACCGGCGCGAGCTGTCGCCGCGCATCGAAGAGGCCCTGGCGGCGCTCGCGGCCCGGGGCATTGAGGCGGCCATTGCGACCGGACGGGCGCCGGATCAGCTGCGCCCCATCGCGGATCGGCTCGGGTTTGCGTCGTACGTCTGTTGCAACGGTGCGCTTGCCGTCTATCGCGGGGAGAAGGTGTGGGGCAGGACGGTGCCAAAAGACGTGATCGCCTCGTTTGTGGCGCGCGCGGAGGAGCGCGGCTACCCCGTCGTCGTCGCCGGCGAGCGCGCGTGTTACGCCAACCGGCGAGACCACGCCGAGATTCGCGAGGCCTATCGCTTCTTGGGCCTACCGAGCGAGCCCCTGTATGATCCCGACGCTTGGCGGCGAGAAGACGTCTACCAGCTCTATCTGTTCTGTAAGCCAGGCGAGGAGGATCCGTTTGTCGAAGCGTACGCCGGCGCGCTTCGCTTCATTCGGCCTCACCGTTTCTACCTCGACGTGTTTCCGGCGGACGTCTCCAAGGCGACAGGTGTCGAGGCCATGTTGCGTCACTTGGACATCCGGCCTGAAGAGGCCATCGCCTTTGGCGACAGCGAGAACGACGTCGAGATGTTGACGTATGTGGGCCTCGGTGTCGCCATGGGCAATGCCACGCTTGCGGCGAAACGCGCAGCACAGCGGATCACGACGACCGTCGAAGAGGGCGGCATCTATCAGGCGCTCGTCGATCTCGGCTTGATCGAAGACGAGCCCGCGCGCCACCTCGTGCGCTGAGTGCGCTCACGCCTGGACGATCACGATGGCCGTGGCAAGGGGGCGCTTGGGCGCGGTGAGATATCGCCCCTCGTACCACAGCCCCGTGGACGATCCGCCGTCGAGGTTCATGGCGTCCCACAGGCCGAGGGCTTTGGCAATGGAGGCTTCTTGCCACACGTTGGCCTGATGGATCGTCAAAAAGATGAGGTGGCCCGAGCGGTCGAAGCCGACGACGGAGCGCAGCGTCTGCGCGTCGAGCAGGGCCGGATCGCTCAGGCCTTCGAGGGACGGCTCGAGGCTCATCCGTCCGTCCTCGACGAGCATCGGACCGGCACCGATGGCGTTGGGGTAGGCCGTGAACGGGACCGGCTTGTCGCTAGGGAGCGAGAGCACGGTGTCCGTCAGCTGGACGGGATCGCCCACGTGAACCCGCGATGCGATGGGCGTCTGCGCTTCACCTGCTCCAAGTTCGATGTCGAAGCCGTTCGCCGGGATGGGCGTCAGGCCGCGATGAAGGGCCGCCACCCGCCCGTCGACGACCTCGGCCACGAGCGCCTTTGGATCGCGCGTCTGTGGGCCAAAGTAGGGCGTGAGCACAGAGACGCGCATGGGCTGGGTGCTCAGGCGGTTTAAGTACCAAGGCCACATGGCTGAAATCGAGCTCGACGGATCGTCGACGCTGAGCGAGAGCGATTCATCCGCGCGGAACATGGTGACTTTGCCATCTGCGCCGAAGCCCAAGAGCGTGCCCCGCGCATTGAACTCGAACGTCCCGTTCAACTCGATGGCGCCGGCGGGGAAGTTATCGCCACCGGCGTCGAAGAAGGTGCCGTTGATAGCGGCCAAGGCGTGGTTTTGCGCGGCGATCTCGGCGAGGGACGCGGTGGTGCCGAGGCGCCCATTGGCGATGGCGGGCTTGGCCTGGAGGCCCTGGGCGCGCAGGTTCACGACGACCTCTTGCACCGGTTCGCCGTTTACGGTCAGGGTGCGCGCCGAGACGGGGTTGGCCGTTTGGACGGCGGCGCAGCGGACGGTAGAGACCGACGGGTGCGGTGGAAGGCATGAGAGGGCCGTGAGCATGGACAGCAACGGGGATCATCCTCTCCAAGCGGGCTTTCGGACGTATGGTTTTCCAGTCTTTCGCGCACCTTGAGCCAAAGGAGCGTGATGACGATGAACTGGGCGCGTGTCGGCGCGTGGGTATCCACCTGGCTGGTGGCTACGGCGCTTGGAGCTGGCTGTGGGACGGCTTCGCAAGAGCATCCGTCCAACACCTCCACGTCAGATCACCGCGTTGCGCCCGCGGCGCCAGGCGGCTCCGCCTCGATGCAAAACCGGCATATTCTGCAGGAGCCGCTGCCGCGTGGCGTGAAAACGGAAACGGATTTGTACAACTGGCTTTTATGGCAGAGACTCGCCGAGATCAACAATCCGGCGCAGGGTGAAATCTGCCTGGACGCCGCATGCAAGATTGCGGCCACCGTCTTTTCTGGCCCGGCCAAGGCCGCGGCCGGCACGCCTGTCACTCTGGTGGCGTTTTCGCCGCGGGCGGGTTGGCAGGTGCTCGTGGGTCCGCTGCCCCAGTCGGACAACCCTCCGCGTCAAGCACAATCCATCCAGGCCAGTCTGCGCGACTACCCGCGCAAAGAGGGCGTATGCGTCGTTCAAACCCACGAAATCGACTGGTACTGGATTCAGGACGGACACCTGCAGCTGATGCGTCAGCCGCGCGCATGACGCGTCAGCTAAGGCGATCCGCCAGCTCGACGAACGCGTCGAGATCGCGCAGGGCAAAGTCGATGGCGCGCTGCCAAAAGTCAGGTTGCGTGAGATCCGCACCGATGTGTTTTTGGGCCAGATCCTCGACCCGCATGCGACCGGTGTCGCGAAGCAACGCCACATACTTGTCCGCAAATCCCGTGCCTTCCGCTGAGGCCATGGCATGAATGCCTGTCGAAAACAGGAAGCCGAACGTATAGGGAAAGTTATAAAACGGCGTGCCCGTAATGTAAAAGTGAAGCTTTGATGCCCAGAAGTGCGGATGATACCTTCGAAGCGAATCGTGGTATGCCTCCCGCTGGGCTTCCACCATGAGCTCGTTCAGGCGTTCGACGGACACATAACCCCGCTTGCGCTCATCGTAGAACCTCGTTTCGAAGAGAAACCGTGCGTAGATGTTCATCAGCATGGCGGCCGCACGCTGTAGCTTGTCGTTCAACAGCTCCAGCCGCTCTCCGTCGTTGGCAGCCGCGCGGATGGCGGCGTCCGACACGATGGCTTCGGCAAAGGTCGACGCACATTCGGCGACGTTCATCGCGTATGAAGTGGCCAGGTACGGGAGATCGCGCATCACGTGTTGGTGATACGCGTGGCCCAGCTCGTGCGCGAGCGTTGCCACGTTGCCAGGCGTTCCAGAGAACGTCACGAAAATGCGGGATTCGCCGTGCACGGGAAAGCTCGTGCAGAATCCTCCAGGCCGCTTGCCTGGGCGGTCTTCAGCTTCAATCCATCGTTTCTCGAAACACGACTTGGCGAAGTCGGCCATTTCGGGACTGAATGCGGCGAACTGTTCCACAATGAATTCACGCGCCTCGTCGAAGCTGACCGCCCTTCGCGCTGTGCCCGCGGATACGGGCGCATCCACGTCGACAAACGACAACTGTTCCACGCCCAAAAGCCGCGCCTTGGCTGCGAAGTAGGGGAGAAGGCGAGCTTGGTTACGCCGCACCGCATCCCACATCGCTTCGAGCGTTTCACGGGACATGCGGTTCATCTCGAGTGGCTCCTCCAAAACGGCGTGCCACCCCCGCGCTTCATAGGTTTGCAGCCGAAATCCGGCCAGGTGATTGAGCGCCTCGGCGCACAAATCCGCTTCCTTGGCCCAAGCGCGCTCCCACACGTCGAAGAGCCGGTCGCGATCGCGCTGAGACACCTGTGCCATGCGGTTGGCGAGCTGGCCCATGGACACGGTCTCGGGGTGTCCGTCCAGCTCGATCTCGGCGGTCATGCGCCCGACGATGGTATCGTACAGGTCGCCCCAAGCCAGGTAGCCATCCGCGGACAGCCGCGCGATGAGCCGCTCCTGTTCCGCAGGCAGCTTTCGCTTCGCCCGCTCGATTCGCTCCTGGACGGCGAAGGAGAGCGGCGCAAGCTCCGGATCCCCGAGCAGTGACTGGACGGTCTCGTCGCCCGCTTGGCTGAGGCGCTCGTCCAACACGGCGAGCGCGCTCGTGAAGATGGATCGCACGCGGTGGACGCGCGCCTGAAGAGCCTTCGCTTCCGTGTCGTACATGTCTTGCGCGGAAAGACAGGACACAAACGCGGATGCTTCCCGAAGCCGCTTGCTGAGGTCCTGCATGGTGAGCAGGACGGCTTTCAGGCCCATGTCAGGGCTCGGCATGGCGCCGGGCGCGTTGTGCAACAGCATCGAAAACGACGTGACGTTGGTCTCCAGATCGTCGAGAAAGCTGTGAAAGGAAGCAGAACGACTGCCTCCTGCGTACAGGGACTCGAGGTCCCAGCGCTGTTCTTCGCTCACGCGATCGCCTCCCAGGACGAATTATACCGCTTGCGACGGGACGCGAGCTTGCACGAGGTGATTCTCCTCTTGTCCACGTGTCTTCACCGTTGGACATGGACGTCGGCGGATCGGTCAGGCAAAATGGACGGTGATGCGTGATCGGGGAGGGCGAGGATGTATCGCTGTCAATGGGCAGGCACGCGACCGCTGTACGTTCGATATCACGACGAGGAGTGGGGTGTACCCCAGTTGGAAGACCGCGCCCTGTTCGAGTTCCTGACGCTCGAAGCGGCACAGGCTGGGCTGCAGTGGTATCTTATCTTGGCGCGGAGGGAAGCGTATCGGCAGGCGTTCGCGGATTTCCAACCTGAGGTCGTGGCACGCTACGGTCAAGAAGACGTGGAGCGCCTTTTGGCCCCGTCGTCCCAAATCATCCGCAACAAGGCGAAGGTCGAGGCTGCGGTTCACAACGCCAGGGTCTTCCTGGAAGTTCAGGCCAAGCACGGGTCTTTCGCGCGATGGCTGTGGGGTTTTGTGGATGGCAAACCGGAAGTCCACGCGTTCCAGCGCGAAGAGGACGTGCCAGCCACCAGTCCGTTGGCCGAGCGCGTGAGCCGGGAGATGCGCTCGCTCGGCTTTCGGTTTGTGGGGCCTGTGATGGTCTACGCCTATCTGCAGGCTGTGGGCGTGGTCATGGACCACGTGGTGCCGTGCTTTCGATACGACGCGCTGCGCGCGCTGGCGGAGTCCATGGGATGACGGACAAGAGCGAGCCTGTCGCTCAGGCGCGTTTGACCATCGCGCCACAAAAATGGTACTATAAAAATGCAAGTAAGTACCTTGGGGGGTATTCCAATGGCCACGATGACGTTGACTGACGCCAACTTTCAAGAGGCGATTCAAGGCGATAAACCCGTGCTGGTGGACTTCTGGGCGGCTTGGTGTGGTCCTTGCCGCATGATGGCGCCGGTGCTCGAGGAATTCGCCGAGGCCCACGCGGACAAGGTGACCGTCGCCAAGTTGAACGTCGACGAGAACCCGGAAATTACGAGCCAGTTCGGCATCATGAGCATTCCGACGCTCATCCTGTTCAAGTCCGGCCGCCCCGTCAAGCAGCTCATCGGCTATCAGCCGAAGGAACAGCTCGAGGCGCAGCTGGCGGACGTCCTTCAATAAGGGAGAGCGCAGGCCATGACATCTGAGGCTAGCCAGGGCGCCGGCTTGGAGCTGGCCACCTTCGCCGGAGGATGCTTTTGGTGCATGGTGAAGCCGTTTGACACGTGGCCGGGGGTGGTGTCGGTCACCTCCGGCTACACGGGCGGCCATGTCCCAAACCCGACCTACGAGCAGGTCTGTTCTGGGACGACGGGCCACGTGGAAGCCGTGCAAATCCAGTATGATCCGCGCCAGATCAGCTATCAGCAGTTGCTCGATATCTTCTGGCGGCAGATCGACCCGACTGATCCCGGCGGGCAATTTTACGACCGAGGGCCGTCCTACAAGACGGCCATTTTCTACCACAGCGAGGAACAGCGCCGCCTGGCCGAGGCGTCCAAGGCTCAGCTGGAAGCCTCGGGCCGCTTCGACAAGCCGATCGTCACGGAGATCCTGCCAGCCGGACCATTCTATCCGGCGGAGGCGTATCACCAGGATTTCTACCGCAAGCAGCCGCTCCATTACGAGCGCTATCGCCGTGCGTCGGGCCGAGATGCGTTTATCGCGGCGCACTGGGAGCAGCGCTAACGCTGGGCTCCGCGGTTTCTCCTGGGGTGAGAACGGTTAAAAAGACACGGTCACCTTGCCAAACCGTGCGAACGGGGACGTGAAACACGCGCGAAAGCACGTCATCCGTGAGCACGGTTCTTTTTTCGCCGCACGCCGCCACACGGCCACCCTCGAGTGCAAGCACGTGCGTGATGGCGGGCAAAATCTCTTCAATGTGATGCGTGACATACAAGAGCGCTGGGGCGTCAGGGCCTTTTGCCATGGCGTCCAGCGAATTCAGTACATCCTCGCGCGCCCTGACGTCAAGAGCCGTGCACGGTTCGTCGAGGATGAGCAGCGCGGGTTCCGACATGAGCGCGCGCGCAATGAGCACCCGCTGCTTTTCCCCCTGTGAGAGGGTGTGAAACGGACGGGAGCCCAGATGACGAAGGCCGAGTTTCTCCGCGAGCGCATGCGCCCGCTCCCAGTGTTCAGGTTCGAGTCTCTCCCACAAACCGATGGAGGAGAAGGTCCCACTGGCAATCACGTCGATCACCGGATCGCTGCCGGCATCCCTCTCGACCCGCTGCAGCAGGGCGTAGCTCACCCACCCGATTCGCTTGCGCACTTCGCGCACGTCCACCCTGCCATACCGCTGGCCCAACACGCATACTTGGCCGCGCGTCGGCCATTGATAAGCGGTGATCATCTGCAACAGTGACGTCTTGCCTGAGCCATTCAGTCCGATGAGCGCCCAATGTTGGCCTTCCTGAACCTCGAATGACACACCATCCAGAATGGTCTGTTGATTTCGAATCCATGTTACGTCCGAAACGGAGAGAATCGCCATGCCTGCCGCCTCCTTGCTGTCTCTTGATTGTAGCATGGAACCACGTCGTCTCCTAGCCCATGCGGTTCTCGTAAGCCCATCGGCTTCGGAGGGCAGGCTTTCACGTGCGATTCACCGTTTGCTTGCATCCCGACACGTCTCACTTCCGCGGGGCAGGGCCGGGGCTCGCGGCTGCGCACCTCTAGTCTGGGCGCGTATCACCGCCGCGCCGCACGGCAGCCGTATGGGATGTCGCAGTCGGCATTGCACCTGGGCCAGCCTCGGCGGGAGTCAACCGGCGAAAAGCAAACCAGCCGCGATGCGCACATCGCGGCCGGTGGAGCGTTGGAAGCTCATGGTCTGTCGTCGCGTCAGGCGGACTTCGTCGCCTCAATCTCGAGCTCAATCTTCACTTCGTCGCTCACGAGCACGCCGCCCGTCTCGAGCGCCGCATTCCAAGTGAGGCCGAAGTCCTTGCGGTTGATCTTCGTTTGCGCTGTGAAACCAGCCACCTCTTGGCCCCACGGGTTTTTGCCCATGCCTTCATACGTCACGTGGAAGGTGACCGGCTTGGTGACGTCGCGAATCGTCAAATCCCCGGTCATGTCGTACGTGTTGGGGCCCGTTTTGACCACTTTGGTCGCCTTGAACGTCATATGGGGATACTTTTCCACGTCGAAGAAGTCCGCGCCCCGCAGGTGGTTGTCCCTGTTCTCGTCGCGCGTGTCGATGCTCGCCACATCGACCGTGAAGTCGATCTCGGCGGTGGTCAAATCCTCTGGGTCAGCGACAACCGTCGCCGAAAAGTTCTTGAAGTGGCCGCGAACCGTGGTGAACATCATGTGTTTGACGCTGAAACCAATCGTGCTATGGCTGGGATCGACATTCCAAGTGACCTTGGCCATGGACCATTCCTACCTCCCGGAAAGTGAAAGTGCGCTCACTCACGAGCGTTTCTTGCCTGCTCTTATTATTCATCAGTGATGAAAAAATGATAAGTAGGAACATCGAAGTGCTTTGGTATACTGGAGGTAACTTACCCACCGGGAAAGGCAGGCGTTCATTGAATGTCGTCTGGCCATGTAGGGAACGAACCCTGTTCGGCTGTCTCCACGCTTCAGGTGTTGAGCGGCAAATGGAAGTGGCTCATTCTGTACCACCTGTTTCAACATCCTTCGCTCAGGTTCTCCGAGCTCATGCGGAAGATACCTGGCATCACGCAGCGCGTGCTCACGAAACAGCTGCGCGAGCTCGAAGAGGAGGGCATCGTCGAGCGAACGGTGTATCCAGAGGTGCCGCCCCGCGTGGAGTACGCCATTACCGCGTATGGACAGTCGCTGCGGCCCATCCTCGATATGATGCATGCGTGGGGGCTCGAGCATCTGCGCCGCAAAACGGAGCGCGCAACGCATCCGAGCGAACGGTGACGGGGCGGTGGGGCGCTTCGTCACGCCGGATCGCGCGTGCGGAATGAGACGGAGGCTCTGCGGGCATACGGGAGAAGGAGGGGTCCCTGGGTGCGCGTGGTGGTGCGCGGCGAGATCGCCGGTCGCGCGACGGACGTAATCGCAGAGGACGGGTGGATCACCCGTGTCGGCGATGCGGGGGCGGGTGAGCTCACGGGCGCTCGTCTGATCGACACGTGTGGAAGGTTGTTGCCGGGTTTTGTCGACGTGCACGTGCACGGAGGCGGCGGCGCCGATACGATGGACGCGTCGATGGATGCGTTTGAACAAATCGCCCGGACACACGCTCGGCATGGAACCACGTCGCTCGTCCTGACGACGTTCGCCGCTCCGGACGAAGCCATCCTAAAAACGCTGTCGGCGTGGAGGCCGCCGACAGACTGGCAGGGGGCCGACGTGCTCGGTTTCCATCTGGAGGGACCTTTCCTTCATCCGGCGAGGCGCGGTGCGCATCCCGCGGGCCATCTGCGCGAGCCGGCGCCTCAGGCTCTGCGGGCGTACGCTGGAGCGGGCCCCGTTCGGATGATCACGTTGGCGCCGGAGCTCCCGGGTGCCACCGATGTGGTTCGCCTAGCTCGCGCCATGGGCATCGTCGTATCCCTGGGGCACTCCAACGCCGCCTATGACGAGGCGATGCGAGGCTTCGATTGCGGCGCACAAAGTGTCACCCATCTGTTCAATGCCATGACCGGGATGGACCATCGTCAGCCAGGCCTGGCCGCTGCCGCGCTGTCCCGGGCAGACGTGTGGGTTGAACTGATTCTGGATGGCATTCACGTCCACCCGGAGGTTGCGCGCCTCGCGCTTCGCCTCAAGGGGCGTCACGGCGTGATGCTCGTGACCGACGCCGTGTCCGTCGTGGACATGCCCGAGGGTCGTTATGCGTTCGCGGGCGCCGAGATCGTGTACCATCGCGGGGAGGTTCGCCGCTTGGATGGAACGCTCGCGGGCAGTGCGCTGACCTTGGAGCGCGCCGTGCAAGTCGGCCTCACGCACGGCGTCTTTCGGCCTGAAGACGTCCCTAACGTGGCGGCTGGCAACGCCGCTCGTCTGTTAGGCGAGCGCCGCGGGCAACTCGCGCCGGGGTACCGGGCGGACCTTGTGGCGCTGGCGCCCGATGGCGCCGTGACCCACACCATCGTCGGTGGACGGCTCGTACACTGCGCGTAGGCGCCGAGCAAAGCGTTCTGAGCGTCGCGCCATTCGGCCCACGGATCGCCAGCCCTCGCGAAATGAAGGCTGCGATGATACAATGTACATAATCTCTATCGGTTTAATCTATATATCCCGGCGATCTCGCCAGATCGCCCGGCTCAGGAGGCTTGTTGATGTCAGTGACAGAGAAGGAACGAGACGACGTGTTGGAACACCTTGTGCCGTCGGACGAGGCCGCGGACGCGCGGCGAGCTTGGGCTGGTCTCAAAGCGGTGCAACTCGACGAGATCGCCGTATCGGATTTGTATCAAATCGGAATCGGCGCGTTTTCGCCGCTCGATGGGTTTGTGTCGGAAGACGACTATCGCGCGATTGTCGAAACCATGCGGCTTAGCACAGGCCACATCTGGTCGATTCCGGTGGCCCTCCCTGTGACCGAGGACGTGGCGCGCACGCTGCGCCTGGATGAACAAGTCGCGCTTGTGCGGCCGGATGGGGTGATTTGTGGGCGCATGACCATTCGCCACATGTACCGCCCGAACCTCGACCACGAGGCGCTGCAGGTCTACCGCACGCAGGACACCGAGCACCCCGGCGTCCGGCGGTTGTACGAGCGCGGAGGCGTCTATCTGGGCGGACCCGTCGAGGTGCTGCCAGATGAACGCGTCGACGAGTTCACGCCCTATGCGTTCACACCTCGGCAGACGCGCGCGGCCTTTTGCGAGCGCGGGTGGCGAACCATTGTCGGCTTCCAGACGCGCAACCCCGTCCACCGAGCGCACGAGTACATTCAGAAGGTCGCGCTCGAAATCGTGGACGGGTTGTTCCTGAATCCGCTCGTCGGGCCGACGAAAGCAGACGATGTTCCGGCGGATGTGCGCCTGCGCGCCTATCAGGCGATCCTGCAGCACTACTATCCCACGGACCGCGTGTTCTTCGGTGTGTACAAGGCGGCGATGCGCTACGCCGGTCCGCGCGAGGCTGTGATGCACGCGCTCGTCCGGCGCAACTTTGGTTGCACCCACTTTATCGTCGGGCGCGATCACGCGGGCGTCGGCAACTATTACGGCACGTTTGATGCGCAGCGCATCTTCGATCAGTTCGATGTCGCGGAACTCGGCATCACGCCCTTGTTCTTCGACAACGCGTTCTACTGCCGCAAGTGCCAGGGGATGGCCACGGCGAAGACCTGCCCGCACGGCGATGACGATCACGTCACGCTCTCGGGCACCAAGGTGCGCCAGATGCTGCGCGAAGGCATTGCGCCTCCCCCGGAATTCAGCCGGCCGGAGGTCGTCCAAGTTCTCATGGAGTATTACTCGAAACAGGCTTAAACTAAGGAGTAGGCTAGCTTGGCCGATTCTGAGTGCGCTTGGAGGCTTGTCGTGATGACCGAACGACCGCTCCTGAGTCTGGACGAACACCTGTGCTTCGCCGTCTACGCGTGCGCCCGCGAGACCATGCGTCTGTATCGATCGTTTCTTGAGCCGCATGGCCTCACCTTTCCCCAGTACATGGTCTTGGTCGCGCTGTATGAGTTGGGCGCATGCACGGTGAAGGCGCTCGGGGAGCGGCTGTACCTCGACTCGGGCACGCTCACGCCCCTCTTGAAGCGAATGCAGGAGAGCGGGCTGGTCGACCGGCGGCGCGACATCGAAGACGAGCGCAAAATGTGTGTCTCCTTGACCGACAAGGGTCGGGCGCTCCGCGAACAGCTCGGCGAAGTGCCCGAGTGCGTGAAGGAACAAATTGTCGGGTTGCGCGACGAGGAGGTTGCCGACCTTCGGGCCCAGGTTCGCGCACTCTTGGAGCGGATTCACCTCGCCAACGAGCGGCTGTCTGGAGAATGAGTGGGGTGGCGCGCCGGGTGCGGCAGGCCGATGCGCGCGGTGCGCGTCTCGGCTGCGCACGCGAACGCCATCTCTTCACATCCATACGGCGCGAGCATTCGAGCGTCGCCGACGCGAGCTTCGGCAGGTTGAACCACCCAGGGCTTGTGCACCACGCGCGTCTCCACGACGACGCCAAACGCCGTGGCGAAGAGCGTATATCGGTTGAGCAACCACGCGTCGAGCGAGCCCTCCATGGGTTCGTACCATGGCATCCGGTGCCCGGCTCGCCGAAAGCCGACGGATAGAGAGGCTTTGTCGCCGGTGCGGCTCACGACGCCCACCGCGAGATGTTCCCTGTCTTCGAGAACGGCCATCTCCGCCCGTTCAAAAGGCAAGGCGTACGTGAGTCGGCCGAGCTGTGCGGGCCACGCGCGACTGGTGTCGAGGCGGAGAAAATACACGCCAGGTGTTGCGCCGCATCGCACATACGTGCGAAGATTCAGCTGCCAGAACCGGCGCATGCCGCGGACGGCCGGCATCCCGCGCAGGCGAAACGGATCGACCGCGAACAACACGGCGCTGACGTACGCATGGCCGTCGAAGAGATCCAGCTGCAGCTTGTTCGGAACGTGGCGCGCCAGCTTGTTCGGGTCCGCCCGCCAATGGACCATCATCATGTCGCGCCATGTCTGCTCCACGCACCATGCTCCTCGCATCATCCGGCCCCTCCCTCTTGGGTATCGTGTGCCTTGGGCCGCGGGACATCACCAGCAAGTTTTGCTAACATGAAAGGCGAAGCGAGGTGTGCTCGTTGACACCCTCCTACCGAGGTCGATTTGCGCCGAGCCCAACCGGCTATCTTCACGTCGGCAACGCGTGGGTTGCGCTTCTCGCCTGGCTGGACGCCCGGCGACACCATGGCGCGTTTGTCCTGCGCATGGAAGATCTCGACGAGGGGCGATCGCGTCAGGCGTATCGAGACGCCATCCTGGAGGATTTGCGCTGGCTCGGCATCGATTGGGACGAAGGCCCAGACGTGGGCGGGCCGTATGCGCCGTACGAGCAGCGCATGCGCGGGGCGTGGTACGAGGCCGCGCTCGCGCGCCTGTCTGAGGCCGGCGACGTCTATCCCTGCTTCTGTGCGCGCGCCCGCGTGTTGTCCATCGCATCGGCGCCCCAAGGATTGTTTGCGGAAGAGCCCCGTTACGATGGCCGTTGTTTCCGGCTCTCGGACGCCGAGCGCGCGCATCTCGCCGCCTCGAAGTCGCCGTCGCAGCGGATGCACGTGTCGGCGTCGGCCACGGTGACCCTCGAGGATCGCGTCTTGGGCCGCGCGACCGCACGCCCAGCGGAAGGCGGGGACTTCGTCGTCCGCCGCGCGGATGGGGTGATGGCCTATCACCTGGCCGTGGTCGTCGACGATCACGCCATGGGCATCACGGACGTGGTTCGCGGTGCCGATCTGTTCCCATCCGCGTTCCGCCAAGCGTACCTCGCCGAGCGCCTCGGCTTTCGCACGCCGCGGTACGCCCATGTTCCGCTTGTCGTGGATCAAGAGGGGCGCAGGTTGGCCAAGCGCCATGGCGATCTGTCGCTTCGGGCGCTCCGGGAGGCCGGCGTGCCGAGCCCCCGGCTTGTGGGCCTGTTGCTTTGGCTCGCGGGCCAGACGGATCGCCCCGAGCCCGTGCGGCCGGCGGACGCGGTATCGTCGCTCGATCTCGCCCGCGTCCCGCGCGAACCGGTCGTGTGGCGAGACACCTACGCGGGTCTCATCGGTGCGAATGCGCCGTGATCGGCCAGGAAACGCTGTGCAGTGAAACGTCATGCGGGAGGATGAAACCGTGAGCCAATCGAGCGAAGTGGGGAAGACGCATCTGTTCATTGACGGTGACTGGGAAGAGGCGGCGCGGCATGTGGATTTGAGGAGTCCCTACAGCGGGGAGTTGCTCGCCAAGGTCGGTTACGCCTCGCCAGAACAGGCGGCGCGCGCCATTGAGGTGGCTGCGCGGGCTCAGCGGTCGTTTCGGAAGGTGCCGGCCTGGCAGCGCGCGCAGATCCTGCGGAAGGTGGCGGACATCATCGCGGACCGGAAGGAGGAGCTCGCGGAGACCATCGCGCGCGAGGCGGCCAAGCCCATCCGGGCGGCGCGTCAGGAGATCGACCGCACGGTGGAGACCTACCGCTTCTCCGCGGAGGCGGCGAAGTCGATCCACGGCGAGACGGTGCCCATGGACGCAGCGCCGCGCGGAGAGAATCACGTCGCCTTTACGCGCTGGGAGCCGCTTGGCGTTGTGACGGCCATCACGCCGTTCAACTTTCCGATGAACCTCGTCGCGCACAAGGTGGGCCCGGCCATTGCGGCAGGCAACGCGATTGTCCTGAAGCCCGCGGAGCAGACCCCCCTGTCGTCGCTCGTGTTGGGGCACATCTTCCAGGACGCCGGGCTTCCGTCCGGGGTGCTGAATATCATTCCGGGCGATGGCAAGGAGCTGAGCGAGGTTTTGACGACGCATCCAGACGTCGCGTTTGTCACGTTCACGGGCAGCCCGGCGGTCGGCAAGATCATCCGCCAACAGGCGGGGCTGCGGCGCGTGACGCTTGAGCTTGGCTCGAACTCGCCGCTCGTGATCGACGACGGCTTCAGCGAGCGAGACCTCGACAAACTGGCGGCCGAGATCGTCCAGGGCGGCTTTTCGTACAACGGGCAGGTGTGCATCTCCATCCAGCGCGTCTACATCCACGACGCCGTCTATGACGAGCTGGTGTCGCGCATCGTGCAGGGCGTGAAGGCGCTGAAGCTGGGCGATCCTCTGGACGAGGCGACGGACGTGTCGGCGCTCATCAACGAGCAGGCGGGCGCAAGGCTCAAGGCGTGGCTCGAGGAGGCGGTGGATCGCGGTGCACAGGTGCTGACGGGCGGGCGCATCGAGGGGAACCGGATGGAGCCGACGGTGGTCACGGGCGTGCCGTTGGACGCCAAGCTGTGCACGGAGGAAGCGTTCGGGCCCATTCTGCTGGTGGAGCGCGTTTCCAGCTTCGAAAAAGGCCTGGAACTCGCCAATCGGAGCAAGTTCGGGCTCAACGCCGGCGTGTTCACGCGGCGGCTGGATCACGCGATGCTCGCCATCGACGCCGTGCAGGCGGGCGCAGTGCTGATCAATCAGGTGCCGACCTACCGCGTGGATCACATGCCATACGGCGGTGTGAAAGAAAGCGGCGTGGGTCGTGAGGGCGTGCTGTACGCGATGTACGACATGATGGAGCGAAAGCTCGCGGCCATCCGCACGAGCTTTTGACGCGTGAGGGAGAGAAGGGCCTCGCGAGAAAAGCCCCGCGCACGGGCAGGCTGCGCGGGGCTTCGCGTTTGCGGCGATTCAGTAGGCGCCGCGGATGTGCGGCAGCACCTCGTCTTCATAGAAGCGGCGCAGGCGCGCCCGCTCTTCAGCGGAGAACGAGGGTACGTCGATCGCGGCGAGATTGTCTTCGACCTGGCGGCGGTTTTTGAAGCCCGGAATGGCGCACGTCACCGCTTCGTTGTCCAGGATCCAACGAAGCGCAGCGCGTGTCATGTTGCCCCGGCCCTCGCCGATCCAGCGCAGCTTGTCTGCCAGCTCCACGCCCTTGGCGAAGCCCAGGCCGGCGAACGTCTCTCCGACGTTGAACTGCTCGCCGTTCTCGTTAAACGAGCGGTGATCATCCGGCTCGAACCGATGGTCTGGGGTGAACTTCCCGGTCAGAAGCCCGCTGGCGAGGGGGAGCCGCGCCAAAATCCCCACGCCTTGGGCTTGGGCTTTCGGCAGGAGTTCTTCCTCAGGCTTTTGCCGAAAAACATTGTAAATGACTTGCAGTGCGCGCACACCGGGGTCGCGAAGGCAGAGGAGCCCCTCTTCCACGGTTTCGACGCTCACGCCGTAGTATCGAATTTTGCCTTCCGCTTGGAGCTTGCCGAGCACCTCGAAGACGGCGCCGTCGCGCAGAATGTCGATCGGCGGGCAGTGAATTTGATAAAGATCCACGAAATCACGGCGCGGCCTGCGCAGACTGCCCTCGAGATACCGGCGAACGGACGGTTCGCTGTAGGTCGCGGGATCGTGAATGTCACCGGCTCGGCAGAACTTCGTGGCGATATAGATGTCGTGCTTTCGGCTTTCAGTCGCTTTGGCCAGCAGCTCTTCACTTCGGCCGTCGCCGTACACGTCGGCCGTGTCAAAGAAGTTCACCCCTGCGTCGATGGCCGCCGCGAGGCCGTCGAGGGCATCGCGCTCGTCCACGCGGCCCCACGCGCCGCCGATGGCCCAGGTGCCGAAGCTGATCTCACTCACCTGGAGATCTCCAAGTTTGCGGTACTTCATCAGGTCTCCTCCTCACGAATGCGCTTTCGATCCATCCGTGCATACGCCACAAGGCGCGGGCTCGCCTTGCGGCCGACCGCCGCCTGGCCGAGCGGTGGCCCGAGCGGCGGCCCAGCCGAGCTCAGCGCCCAGGCCGCGCCAGCAAGTAGTAAATGGGCTGCCCCTGCTGTCGGAACTTCGCCTCGTACTCCGTCTGGACGTACTTGCCGGACAGCGTTGGCCCAGGCGTGCCCGGGGCAAAGCCGCGATCGATCTCGGCAATCTCCCAGCCACTCGTCCGGAACGACTCCACCGACCACTCGAAAAACTCTCGGTTGTCCGTCTTCTGCTCAAGCCACGCCTCGGGAAGCATCCAGCGCGCGTACCACGCGAGCTTGTCTGGCGCCGTCAGGCGGCGCTTGTGGTGGCGCTTTTTCGGCCATGGATCGGAAAAGTTGAGATACATCCACGCGACTTTGGGCTCGGTCCACAACGGTCCAAACTGTTCCACGTCGCCGACGACGAACCCGAGGTTCGCGAGTCCGTCCACGGCTGCCCCGTAGGCCGCCTTCGCGGCGACCGGCAACACGCGGTCGATCCCGACGAAGCGCATCTCAGGGTGCAGGCGGGCCATTTGTCGAATGAAGCCGCCGCGGCCACAACCCATCTCGAGCGCGATAGGCTCTTGCAGGGCTTGATACCAAGCGAGCGGATCGCCTCGATACGCGTCAAACAGATGCTCATGGCCAACCTCGAGCCATTTCTCCAGGCGATGCCCGGTGCGAAAGCGCATCTTGTCTCCCTCATTTCTCGCTCGATGGTACAAAACACGAAGGGCATTCTGCAAGGTGCGTGACGCCCGCATCCATGGGCTGGTACAATAAGGGGCAAAGGGGGCTGTTCGCATGGGCGAAGCGCTGCTTGTCGTCGATATGTCGAACGACTTTGTGCACGACGAGGGTACGTTGACCGTGGGCAAGCCCGCCCAGGCCATCGTCCCCTACATTGTGTCCCTCGCAGACCGCATGCTCGCGTCGGGCGGCATTGTCGCCATCTGCATGGACGAGCACGATCCCGACGACCGCCATTTTCGCGACTGGCCGCCGCACAACGTGCGGGGCACCTGGGGGCAGAAGTTGTATGGCGATCTCGCCTCATGGTACGAGCGCCACGAGGGCGACGCCAACGTCTGGTACGTCCCGAAGCGAAGCTACAACGCGTTTCACGGGACCGGCCTCGGCGAGCGCCTCCGCGCGCGAGGGGTCGAAACCGTCCACGTCTGCGGCGTGTGCACCGATATCTGCGACTTTCTGACGGTGGCGGGCGCGTACGACGAGGGGCTGCATGCCGTGGTGCACAGGCAAGGGTGTGCCACGTTCACGCAACTGGGAGACATCTTCTTAGAGCACATGCAGCGGCTGTTTCACGCCGAGATCGCCTGATGGGTCATGCAAGCGGCTGCCAGGTGTCTCCGGCGTCCAGAGACGCGAAGAAACTCGGCGTGAGGTGGGCGTCGAGCGCTGTCAGGAACAGCGCGCTCGGCGTCGGCGCGGATAGGCTCAGCGAGACCGCGTCCGCCACGCTCGCCGGGAGGCCAGTGGCCGCTTGCGAGTACCAGGTCTGGCCGCCATCCGGGCTCACCAGCCAGGTCTGTTGGCCGGACTTGTCTTCGAGCACGCCGAGATCGCCCGCAGGCGAGGCGCACATGGCCTCGAGGTTGTCCACGCCGATCTCGGCCACGTCCCAGTTCGATCCGTAGACAGCGTTCAGAATCAAAAGTTGAGACGCGGAACCCAGCTGGACCGATACGGCGAGCTCGAGCGCTTCGCCGGGCCCTGAGACCGCCAGTTCCACGGACGGGGGCGCGGTGATCCCGCTCGGCAGGTGGATCGAGGTTGGCTGCCAGTGCAGGCCGCCGTCGTTCGTCTCGACGACGTCGACCGTCTTTTCCACGTCGTCCACCACGGCCATGAGGCCCGTCTTGCCATTCGGCGCAAAGCTCATCCACGTGCGCACGCCGTTGTGCGGGAGATCGCCCGTGGAGGAGGCTACCAGTTGCCAACTGTTCCCGCCGTTGTCCGTTCGATACAGGTACTTGGCCGCTACGCCGCCGTATCCCGAGCCCTCAAACAGCATCCAGCCAAGCCGGCCGGCCATCCATTGGCCAGCGGCGAACTGCACCGCTCCCGCGGGCAGCGATAGAGACGCCGCGCGCCAGTGGCGACCTCCATCTTTGGTGATCCACACGTGCGCCGCGTTCCCGCTCAGCGCAACGAGCGACCACATGCTCGGGGAGTCGAACACGGCCGCCACGGCGTGCGCGCCTCCCGGGCCATACGTGGCGATCTCGTCTTTCGGGAGCGACGGCAGAGGCGCAGCTTTCCACGTATGACCGCCGTCGGCTGTCTGGTACATGACAAAGCGCGCGCCGCGATAGCCCCACAAAAAGCCGGTGTGGGCGGTGAGCATATTCAAGTGCGCGTCCACGATGCGCGGCATGGCCGCGAGCGCGGAGACGTCCAGGGTGGCTTGGGAAGCGAGCCGGCTGGTGCTGGCGACGGATGCCTGACCGCCCGACGCCGGACGGTGTGCGCGGTCCGCGTGCGCGGGGGAGGGACGCGCCGCGCCACAGCCCGAAAGCCCCAGTTCCAACATGCACACGACCGTCGCCATGCCAAGCCTGGCGAGCGCTTGCCGGCGCATGCTCGTCCTCCTTTCGCGCCGCAGATGCCGCGGACGATCACGTCGCGATCGAGCATCTCGGCCCAGGGTGATCTATCATGAACAATAGGCGCTTCGCAGCCGGAACACAAGCCGAATCGTCATCACGATGAAGGGTGGAACGAACATACACCATGCTGCCGCTCGGACCCTGGTTGACTGCCCTTTGCGCCGCAGGTTGCGTCGCGCATCTCGCGCTTTCGTCCCCTGTCGCGAACGACATCCACGACGTGCAGCGAAGCGAGCGCACCGCGGCAGTTGGCGCCGCCTCGGATGAGCGAGCGCCGGGCCTTTTGGTGGCCCTCGGCGACTCGATTACGTATGGCTACCATCTCGGCAACCCTCGTCAGCCTTCGCCGTACGCATTTCCCTATCTCATGGCGAAGCAGGAGGGCTTGCATGCCCTCGATCTCGGCGTTCCTGGTTGGACGTCCGCGGATTTGCTGCATGCGCTCGAGACGGATCGCGCCATGCAGGCCGACGTGGCACAGGCCCAGGTCATCACCGTCGACATCGGCAGCAACGACCTCCTGCTCCCGGCGCTGGCCATGTTGCCCGCAGGCGCCGACTGGGCGCGCGTCACACCGACGACGGCCCAGGCAAAACAGCTCTCCTCCGAGCTGGCGGCGGGCATCCAGGACGTGCAGAAGAACCTCGCGTCCATCTTGCGCATGCTTCACCAGGACAACCCGCGGGCGACCGTCATTGTCTATGATCTCTACAATCCTTTTCCCGCCTCCGACAAGTGGCTGCATCAGACGGCAGAAGCAGCCATTGTCGCGGCCAATGCGGCCATCGCGGCCGACGCTCTGCCTGCGGGCGATCCCGTCGCCGACGCTTACGACGCGCTGACCCAGCCGTCCCAGGACATCCTGCCCCACGATGTCCATCCGACCGTGCTCGGTCAGCGCCTCTTGGCTGAAGCTGGCGAACAGGCGCTTGCCATGGCGCCCATGGTGAAGGCGGCCGCCACGCCCCAGGGGCGAAACAGCCTTTTGCAGTGGCTCGGCGATCAACTGGCGTCGGGCGCGTGGTGAGACGGAGTCAGAGACACAAAAAGAAGACAAGAGAAGCTGGAGGGGGATTCTGTGAACTCGGATGTGGAGATGATGACGAACACCGCGGTCGAGGCACCGCGCTCGTTCGGCGAGCGGTTTCGCCTCGCCGCGCTCTTGGGCAGCCTCACGGCGATTGCCCCGCTGTCCATCGATATGTATCTGCCCGCGCTGCCGTCGATGGCGCGCGATCTGCACGCCGCGACGTCCGTCGCGCAGCTGAGCCTCACGGCTTGTCTTTTGGGCTTGGCCGTCGGCCAGCTGTTTGCTGGGCCTTTAAGCGACGCGCTTGGGCGGAAACGGCCCCTCCTCGTCGGCCTGGGTCTGTATCTGCTCGCCTCGTTTGCCTGTGGCGTGATGCCAAGCGCATGGGGACTTGTCGCCATTCGCGTGGTGCAGGGCTTGTGCGGTTCGGCGGCCATTGTGATCGCCCGGGCCATCGCGCGGGACCTGTTTAGCGGCAGCGAGCTGACGCGTTTTTTCTCCATGCTCATGTTGGTCAACGGCGTCGCGCCCATCCTCGCGCCGGTCATCGGCGGCCAATTGCTCCGGTTCACCACGTGGCGCGGGGTGTTTCTCATCCTCGGCTGCGTCGCCCTGGCGCTTTGGATCTGGTGCTTCGCTGGGCTCAGGGAGACCCTGGAACACGAGCGTAGAAACCGCGGAGGGCTGGGAGGCGCGCTGAACGCGTTTCACATCCTGTTGCGCGATCCCGTCTTTGTCACCTACGCGTTTTCGCAGGGACTCGTGTCTGCCGCGATGTTTGGCTACATCTCGGGTTCGCCCTTTGTGCTGCAGGACATTTACGGGCTGTCGCCGCAGGCGTACAGCGCATGTTTCGCGGCGAACGGCATCGGCATCGTCATCGCGTCGCAGCTCGCGGGACAGTTGGCTCGGCGGGTCGACGGCCGCAGGATTTTCCTCGCAGGCGTTTTGCTCGCTGCGGCCGGCGGGATCGCCTTGCTCGCCAGTGTCACGCTCGGATTCGGGCTCGTCGGCATTCTGCCGTCGCTGTTTATCCTGGTGTCGTGCGTCGGGATCGTGAGCACCCTAGGATCGTCACTCGCGATGCAACATCACGCGCGCCAGGCGGGGAGCGCCGCCGGACTCATCGGCGTGGCGCAGCTCCTCCTGGGCTCGTTGGCCACGCCGCTCGTCGGCTTAGGCGGAGCCCATGACAGCCTGCCCATGGGCGTGGTCATCGCCGTCGCAGACGTCGGCGCCCTCGTGTGGTACGCCATCGGGTCCGTCGCGGCGGCCCGTACGCAGAAGGGGGAGGTCTGATGAGCGAAGCCGGGACACCTCGGCGAAGAGCGCTCGATCCCTACGAGGAGGAGCGACAACACCTTGAACGCGTCCAGGACGTCATCCGCCAGGCGCTCGCATCCGGCCCGCGGATGCCCGTGCGCGATGAGGACGACGAGGACGCGGACGAAGCGCTGACCGCCGACGTCGTCGCGGACGTCGCGGTCGCGGAGATGGCAGAGCAAAGGCGCCATCAGCTTCGCCGAGCGATGCGCGAGCCCTACTTCGGCCGGATCGACTTTCAGCCAGAGGGCGAGTCGCCCCTGAAGCTGTACATCGGCAAGCAAGGCCTGGATCACCCCTCGACGGGCGAGCGCGTGGTCCTCGATTGGCGCGCGCCCGCGGCGAGTGTGTTTTACTCGTTCAACGGCCAAGGCGACGAGGCGCGCTACGAAGCGCCCGGTGGAGAGGTGCGCGGGACAGTGTCGCTCAAGCGCAACATCGTCGTGCGAGATGGCGATCTCGTCCGCGTCGTGGACAGCTACGTGAAGGGCCAGACGCAAGCAGGCGCGGTCGACGAGTTTTTGCTCTATCGGCTGGCGGACGCCAAGGACAGCCGCCTCCACGACATCGTCGCGACCATCCAGGCCGAGCAGAACGAAGTGATTCGCGCGGACAAAAACGTCCCCATCCTCATCCAGGGCGTGGCCGGAAGTGGAAAGACGACCGTCGCCCTGCACCGGCTCGCGTACCTCCTGTATCAAGATCCAGACAAGCTGCGCGCGGATCGGATGGTCATCTTTGCGCCTTCGGCGATGTTCGTCGATTACATCTCGGAGGTGTTGCCGGAGCTCGGCGTCGGGGACGTGCAACAGACCACGTTTGCCGCCTTCGCGCTTCGCGTGTTGGACTACGTGGTGCTTCTCGGCGATCCCGCCAAACGGCTGCGCGAGCGGTTTGCGCTGCGCCCGTCCCCTGCGTACGAGCAACTGCGGCGGGAGATTGAGCTGAAGGGCCGCGTGGAGACCGTCGACGCGCTGGAGGCGTTCCTGCGCGACATCGAAAAGGATATGGTGCCCGCATGTGACGTGCCGTCGCCGGTTGGCCCGCCCATCCCCGCGGAAACCGTGAGACGATGGTTTCACACCGAGTATGCGCGGTATCCTGTGCGCCAGCGGCGGGATCGCGTGTTGGCCCGCGTGAAGCGCCAGTGGGAGATGCAGGCCAAGCAGGCGGGGAAGGCGGACCGGGCGACGAAGCGACAGATGCAGACGCTGGCTCGAGAGTATGAGCGCGCGTGGCCGGACTTGGAACCGCTCCCCATTTACGAGGCGTTTCTCGCGCGCCATCCGGGATTGTCGCTCGCCTCTATTCAGCGCCCGGCGAAGTATGGGGCCCGCCCGCTCGTCGAGCCCGAGGACTTGCCGCTTTTGCTCGTCATTCATCGCTGGCTACACGGTGTCGATGCGCGGGACGTGTTTCAACATGTCGTGATCGACGAAGCCCAGGACTTCTCCCCCGCGCACATTCGGGTATTGCAGGCGTACTGCCCGAGTTTGTCCTTCACCATTCTCGGGGACTTGTCGCAGAGCATTCACAGCGAGGCGGGGTTTCGGGACTGGGAGGAGGTGCGAGCGCTGTTTCCAGAGTGCCGGTACGTGGAGATGTCGGTCTCGTATCGCTCGACGCACGAGATCGTGACCTTTGCCAACCGCATCCTGGAGCCGTTCCACCCAAAGGTCCTGGCCACGCCCGTATTTCGAAGCGGCGACCCCGTCATCGTCGAGCCCGTCGCCTGGGAGCATCGCTTTGAACGGCTCGTCGAGCGGTTGTCGGAGGAGAACCATCGCGCGACGACCATCGCGGTCCTCACGCGCACCGAGGAGGATGCGCACGTCTATCATCAGATGTGCTTGGAGTCTGGGCTCGATGCGCACCTGCTCACCGCGGCGCAGACGCAGTACGAGGGCGGAATCAGCGTTGTGCCGGTCTACCTCGCGAAGGGACTCGAATTCGACAGCGTCATCGTCGTCGATGCGGATGCGTCTCACTACGGCGCCAACGAGCGCGATGCGAAGCTGTTATACGTGGGATGCACGCGTGCGTTGCATCGCTTGAGGCTGTATTACTGCGATCGCCCTTCTCCCTTGATTGCGTGGGCCGTGGCGAACTAAGTTCTTGTCTTTTTGGCGCTGAAACAGGATGTTTCGGCGCCTCGATTTCGCAAACAAGCGCCAAAAAAGACAAGAACGATGGGATTTACGACTCCCCGGATGGTAGACGTTCTTTTATAATGTTTTGAGAGAAACCGTTTTCATTCCTCGTGGGGCGCGAGGGGAGGGCTAACGTGAGCGTGCGCATGCCAAAAAAGACAAGTGGACCATCCTCGCTGCACGCTATCCGCGAAGTTCGCACCAGTTGGCCGTCTGTCACGTGGGACGTGCTGCAGCAACATCCGGTGGAACTCGATTTTCAAGAGGTGAAGAGGGCGCTCGACGGCGTGCGGGATCGCCAGGCCTGGATGGTCGTGACCGTTCGCAGTTCGCGCGTCGTACCCATTTACCCGTTTTTGGCGCAAATTCAATCGGCAGGTTTCGATTGCGTGCATCTTGTGTCGTGTGACGCAGCCGCGTATGTGATGACGCTCGCCGCACATCATCCGGAGCGCGCCATGGAGGGCTTCGAGGCTGCACTCGCCCGGTTGGCGGCGGACCGGACGCTTGTCGGCGTGAGTGCCGCGTCGGACGAGCGAGATGTCGCGCGCTGGTGGCAGGCGCTCATGGAGGCCACCAACGCTTTGCATTGGAACGTGTTTGAGGCCTGTGCTTTCTCACAGGGGCGATTCGAACTCGCACCGTTAAACGACGAGGAGAGAATGCGGCTCATCGCGCGAGCCGTCATGCAGCTCGGGGATCGCGGCTACGAAGGCATTGCATCGGTCGTGGAGGATCTGTTCTCGCAGTTGGCGGAACGGCCTGCGAAGCTCGAGGACGTGGCCGAGCTGTGCGGACAGTTGATCATGGCCGCCGTGGGCCAGCGGCAGGCCGACGGGCGGGATCGCATGCTGCAGATCCCGACCTCCACCCGCCAGTGGCTTCGCTTCGTAGCAGAAAAGTGCCCGAAGTGGTGGGACTGGCGCGACGAACTCAAGCACGCGCTCACCGTGGTCCTTGGACGTGAAGAGGCGGGGCGCACGGCGCACAGCGCGCAGATTGGCCAAGTCATCGAAATGATCGAACGGCACTACGATTCTGACCTGGATGTCGCCACGCTCGCCAGCCGGGTGTACCTGAGCCCGAGCTACCTCTCCAAGCGGTTCAAAAGCGAGACGGGCATGACCATCCGCGAGTTCATTGTCCAGACGCGCTTGAACAAGGCGAAAGACCTCTTGTTGCGCGACTTTCATCTCAAGGCGTATGAGGTGGGTGCGCACGTGGGTTACCCGGATCCCACCTATTTCAACAAGCTGTTCAAGCGGCAGGTGGGGCTCACGCCCAAGGCTTTTCGCGATCGCGCCATGCGGCAAGTCCGCGGATTGAAGCAGGAAGATTCACGTTCTTCTTCATGACGGATCGGCACGGCCGCCGGGCAGGACACACGGCCTGTCCAGGCGGCTTTTTTGCGCCTTTTTGCGCGAGGATCACGCCTTGCGCGGAAGGCGGAGGCTCATGGCGAGCACGAGCGCCCCAAGGCAGGCGAGGACCACCGCAAGCACGTGCAACTCGGCGGTCGTGAGGCGCGCGCCAAACAGGAATCCAAGCACCACCGTGGACAAGATCGTTCCCATGTAGCGCGACATCTGAAAGAGGCCGGATGCCGTGCTGATGACTTCGCGAGGGCTGGTGCGAAAGAGCGCGGTCTGCAGGCCGACGTTGTTAAATCCGTTGGAAAGCCCGAGGACGGACAGGACGACGCACAGCCACCCCACCGGAGACTTCGTGTGCAGGGTGAGCAACAACAGGCTGCCGGCCGTCATGAAGACCGCGGCAAGGATGAGCGGCGGGCGCGATCCACTTCGGGCCACCCAACGCCCCGTGACGGGTGCGGTGATCAGGCTGAAACCTGCGACCGTGAGCATGATGAGCCCCGTCTCCTGGGAGCCGAAGCCGCGGACCTCCTGCAGGTAGGTGGGCATGCCGAAGAAGATGGAGTAGAAGATGATGTTCACCGTGGTGAACTGGATCAGCACCCACGTGAGCGGCATGTACTGCTTAAAAAAGCGGAGGCTCAAAAACGGGCTGTGCGCGGTGTGCTCTCTCCATCCGAACGTTGCAAACGCCGCGACGCCACAGGCCAGTGCCCACCACGTCGGCCGATCCGTGAGAGACAGCAGGAACACAAGGGACGTCGCGATCGCGACAATGAAAAGCGCAATGCCTGGCAGGTCGATCTCGCGCAGCACTTCTCGGACGGATTGGCGTTCCCCTTTCGGAGGATTGGGCAGGACAAAGAGGGCGAGTACGAAGCTCGCGACGACAAACGGAAAGTTGACGAGGAAAATGCCCTTCCAATCGAGGTAGTTCATGATCACGCCGCCGATGGACGGGCCAAACGCGGCCGCTCCGGAGGAAAACACGGAGAGAAACGCGAGCGCCTGTGCTTGCCTGTCGGTGATGACGTTTCGCACAATCCCCATGCCGGCGGGATAGATGGCTCCGCTCCCGAACGACTGAATGAGCCGAAAGACGACGAGCCACGTGAAGGACGGTGCAAAAGGCGCCAGGGCGCAGGAGAGGGTGACGAGCAACAAGCCAAGCAGAAACAAGGGTTTTCGGCCGAGGAGATCGGCCACCTTGCCCATGATCGGTTGGGCCACGGCACTCGCCAGGTAGTAGGACGAGATGAGCCACGACGCCGTGGTAAAATGAACGTGAAACACGTGTTCGAACTTCGCCATCGCCACGGAGATCATGGATGAGTTCAGCGGGTTCAACAGCACGCCGAGGGCTATGGTCACGAGAAACAGGGCGCGTCGGCCGCCGCGCGGCTCTTTGAAGGGCATCGTCATGGTGGACATGGCAGTTCCTCCTCGTTCGCTCCGGTTGAATTATACGCTTCTCGAAACATGTCTTCCAAATGGCTGGAGGTGTTGCGATGCGCGCGCTGAAGGTGACGACCGACGCTGAGCTCAGGGACTGCTTGTCCATCCGAAGGAAGGTCTTTATTGAGGAGCAGAACGTCCCGGAAGAGCTGGAAATGGACGAATTTGACGCACTCGGGCAGGCCGTGCATGTGCTTCTGTACGATGAGGACGGATCGCCCGTCGCGACGGCGCGGTTTCGCCCGTATCGCCCCGGAGAGCAAAGGGTGGCCAAAGTGCAGCGCGTGGCCGTCTTGTCGGACGCCCGGGGGCGAGGGTTGGGCAAGCGCGTCATGGAAGCCGTGGAGGCACTTGCGCGCGAGGAGGGATTCTCCGAGATTGTGCTCGACGCGCAGCTGCACGCCGAGCCGTTCTACCTCAAGCTCGGGTATCGGCGCGCGTCGGACGACGTGTTTGAAGACGCAGGCATTCTGCACGTTCGCATGCAAAAGGAGCTGGGATGAGGCCGGCCGCCCGGCCCATTCGCCTCATCCGTTGCAGCGCGCGAGGATGAGACGACCAAGCCGCGGCGTCACGTGAGCCGGCGGACGACGTCCAGGTGTTCGGGGAACCGATCCGCGACTTCTTCTTGCGAGATGAGCTCGAAGTCGCGAAAGTCGAACCCGGGCGTCACCATGCAGCCCACCAGAGAGAACCCGGCCTGTGCACCCGGCAGCAGCTCGGCGCCGAAAATCGTCCCGGCAGGAACCAACAGTTGGGGTTCGCGGTCGGGCGCGTCCGGCAGGCCGAGCTGTTTGACTTCGTAGTGACCATTTGGGTGAAACAAGTGCACCGCGAGCGGCCGACCGTGGTGGAAGTACCAGAGTTCGTCGGAGCGAAGCCGGTGCAGTCGGGACACGTCGCCTTCCGGCAGGAGGAAGTAGATGCTCGTGGCGGTGCGCCGCGGCCCCCCGTACGCGGTCAAGGTGGCCGGATCGCTCAGATAACGGGGAGAATGGTAGATTTCGCAGTAGTATCCGCCTTCGGGATGGGGCGCAAGCTGAAGGCGTTCAATCCATCGCAGGGTCTCGGGGTTCATGAAAAGCCTCCTTTCTCCGACGCTCCTCATCCGCCAGATTTGAATCGATGGCGATGATTTGGCACGATAGAGGACGTTGAACTCCATCGATTATCGCACAGATGTCATACTGGGAGAAGGACAGGTGCTGTGCTGTGAAACCCATTGATGTGCAAGAGGTGCAGGCGGCGCTCAACCGCTTCGTAGGCGATGAGGTGTATTTACACCTCGAGACCACCAATGGCGCGTACGCTGCGCATCGATTCGGACAGCCGATGGCGGTGTGCGCCTACATTCGAAACGGCCGCGTGCGATTCGAGCGAGCGGCCATCGCGGGCCAACGGCCGTACCGCGTCGGTCTCAAGATGAAGAACGGCTGGATTTACGCGGAGGGGCTCACGGACTACGAGGTGGACGACCAGGGCAGGCTGCTTCTGGCTGGCCATGACGAGGAAGGCAGGCTGGCCGTCGCCCTTCAGCTTTCACGCACTCCCTGGCCCATGAGCGCGATCGAGGAGGAGGCGTGATCGATGGCACAGGTCGAGAAGACGCGTCACTTGCTGCTCGTGTATCCGCATCCCGACGACGAGTCGTTCGGCAAGGCCGGGACGGTCATCCTGTTTACGCGTGCGGGCACGCCCGCCACGCTCATCTGCGGCACGCTCGGGGAGCTCGGACGCAATATGGGCAACCCCCCCATCGCCAACCGCGAGACCCTGCCGAAAATTCGCCGCAAGGAGCTCGAGCAGGCGTGCCAGGTGCTCGGCATTGGGGATTTGCGGCTGCTCGGGCTCCGAGATAAGACCGTGGAATTTGAGGATCCAGAGCGCATTGCGGATCGCATCGAGGCTGTCATCCGCGAGGTGAAGCCGTCGATTCTCATGACGTACTACCCAGGCCTCGGTGTCCATCCCGATCACGACGCCATGTCCCACGCCGCCGTCCTGGCCGTGAAGCGGCTGCCCAAGGAGGAGCGGCCCGTCATCTGGGGATCCGCCGTTGTGCACGAGCCCGAAAAAATCCTCGGCGAACCCGACTTCGTCATCGACGTCTCGAGCGTCCTCGAAGAGAAGTTGGCGGCGATGAAGGCCCATCGATCGCAGTTCGCGGGCATCTTCGCCCGCGTCGAGGAGGCGATCGCGGCCGGCGGGGAAGCGCGCGACGAGGTCATGCGGCTGCTGGCCACGGAGCGGTACTGGATTTACCGAATCGACGATTGAGGAGGATCGGCATGGTCCGCGTCCTGTTTGTGTGTCTCGGGAACATCTGCAGGTCTCCCATGGCGGAGGCGGTCTTCCGCGATATGGTGCGCAAGGCGGGCCTCGCGGATCAAATCGAGGTGGATTCGGCCGGCATCGGCGACTGGCATGTCGGCGATCCACCTCACCGGGGAACGCGCCAGGTCTTGGACCAAAACGGGATTGCCTACGACGGCATTGTGAGCCGCCAGATCCGCCCCGAGGATATCGAGCGGTTCGACTACATCGTCGCCATGGACGAGTCCAACATGCGAGGTTTGGAGCGGCTGGGGGCGAAGCGGTCAGACCGAGTCTTTCGCCTGCTCGATCTCGTCCCGGACGAGCCGGACGAGGTTCCAGATCCTTATTACGACGGCCGCTTCGATGAGGTGTACCGCCTGGTGTGCCTGGGCTGCGAGGCCCTGCTTCGCCGGATCCAGGCCGATCTGGCGAAGGCGTGATCGCGCTCGTCGAGGAAGGGTGGAACGAGGAAACGTGCGGGCTCGGCGATGCCGGACCCGCACGTTTTTTGTCGGCACCGGCTGGCTCGGATTCGCATACACATGGGCGAACGGCAGAATCGGGTGGAGGACTTGACATGGCGACCATTCAGCGAAACCATCTTCGGCGCGTGCGAACCGCGTTTCTGTCCGGGGCGTATCCAGACGGCCCAATGACGGGGCGCGTGCTCGCCGCCGTTCGACTGCCGCGAGGCGGCAGCTACCAGGTATGGATTGGCTGTGGAGATGAGGTCGGCGCATGGGCGCGCCGCGTCCGCGGGAAGTTCGGCGGCACGGCGGCCGTCGGCACTTGGGTGGGGGAGAGAGAGTTTGAGGTGATCGTGGAGCGCTGGCGTCCCATCTCGCCCGCGGGGCAGCGCATGGACGGCAAGCGCGCCGTGGGCCTGGCCCGCCCGCTGATCTCGGCGATGGCCGTCGCGGATCGGTACTTCCTCGTGACCACGCCCGGTGCGCTGGAAGCCGAGATCGTCGTGCGGGATACGAGCGGTGAGCGCTGGTCAGCGGGCACATGGCGCGATTACCTTGTCAGGCAGTCACGCCATCAACGTCATAAAAACTAACATGTACAAAGAAAATTCTTCGTTCATGTAATGTATCTTGACAAAAATGCTTGATCCAGTGCCCGCGTTGCTTTACGCTACAGACAACAGGGCACGCCCTGGTCCGCATTCTTTCGCGGAGGGTCGATCTCGATGGAACCGCCATTTGAAACGGTCATCTTCACTCAGGCGGATGAGGCGAAGAATGAGTTGATGATGCGGGAGCTCAAGGAAGCGGTGGAACGGAGCCAAATCCGCGTCGTCGACATCCGGCGGTATCGGGATCAGCTGATCGTCACCTTTCGCCGGCTCTCGTCCTGAGACGGACGGGAGCCGCCCCGGCCCACGCGCCGGTCGCTTCAGGCTGTCCACGCCACTCCTTCTCTTGGGCGGATCGATGAGATCCGCTCTTTTTTTGCCTTCTGCGTTTGGCCAGCAACCGTCGAGGTGGATGGGGCTTGTCGATCCACGAACCGGCACAAACCGCGTGGCGTGCGCCGATCGATGGGAGTTGGTGTGCGGGATCAGGTGTCAAAACTACGGACAACTGGATCTTTCCAGAGCCGTGCGAGTGTTCTTTGGTAGAATGAGAGTGGGACAAATCACCGTTCCCAAGCAGGGCTGGCCGAGGGCTCGATGCCGGATGCCCGTGAACGATTCGATAGTTGTTTCGGCGCCACGGGGACTTAAGCGCGTCCAGATGGTTGTCGCCTGAGACAAAAGGGGCGAGCACCGATCATGCCATCTGAGGCGCGCCGTGTGGCGGAGGCCTGGAGGACCTGCTACAGGAATGAAGATCGAGTTTACACTCGACACATCAGTCAAGGGTAAAATTGTAATCGAAATACACGAAGAGTTAGGAAGCCATCCTTTTCATTTTGTCAGATAACGGGGTGAAATCATGCGTGGGACCGTTAAGAAATGGCTTCTTGAAGAAGGTTACGGGTGGATTTCTGTGGACAATGAGGATGATGTTTGGGTGCATTACAGCGACTTGTCCCTAGATTTAAATCGCTTCCCAAATGGTTTTAGATATCTCAAGGAAGGTCAGAAGGTGGAATTTGATTTGCTGTTAAACCCCAGAAGTCAAGAACAAAGGAGAAAAGCAATTCACGTAGTCATTATAGATGAATGAAAACAAAGAGGGCTTATCCCGACGTCGACACTTGGTCATACAACCGACTGGGGCTCTCCTGTGAAAACTCGACGCGAATACGACGCTCTTGCGAAGTGGTCTTCGTCCAGGCGAGCAGTATAATGAAGGCGGAAAGGGGCGAACGCCGTGGAAGAAATCCGAACGAGCGAACAATATCGGGACGCGGTGAAATCTGGGCGCGTGGTCGCAGAATTCTACGCGACTTGGTGTCCGGACTGCCGCCGCATTGAGCCATATCTTGGGGAATGGGAAGAAAAATATCGCGGCCAGTTCACGATGGTGCGTGTGAATCGAGACGAGGTCCCGGACTTGGCGGAGGAACTTCAGATTCTCGGTATTCCCACCTTCCTCGTCTACGAAGAGGGCCGAGAAGTGAAGCGGCTCTTCAGCCGCGACGCGAAGTCCAAGGAGCAGGTGGAAAACTTCTTGGACCAGGCGTATGCCTGAAGGCTCACCGCGGCCGCAGGTGGGTTCCGCCCATGCGGCCGTTCGCGTCAGGGGAGGGCGTAAAGCTATGACGTCGTTGCATCACTTCTTTCACCCCAAGGTGGTTGCTGTTGTGGGCGCGTCGAGGAACAAAGATCGACTCGGCCACGTCCTGTTTCGCCACATTTTGAACAGCGATTTTCGCGGGACGGTCTACCCGGTCAATCCGTCCGCGCAATCGGTGGCCGCGGTGCGCGCCTACCCTAGCCTGCGCGACGTGCCAGAACCGGTCGATCTTGCGGTGTTGGTGGTGCCTGCAACCCAGGTTTTGTCGGTGATCGACGACGTCATCGCGGCGGGCATCAAGCACGTCATGATTTTATCCTCCGGGTTTTCCGATATGGACAAACCGGGAGAGGAGTTGGAACGGGAGATTTCCGAGAAACTTCGGGCGGCTGGATGTCGGCTGATTGGCCCCAACAGCCTGGGACTCATTCAGATGGACAGCCAAACGCGGCTCAATGCGAGCTTCGCACCGAAGGTTCCGGATTACGGGAACGTCGCCATCGCCTCGCATTCCGGTGCCCTTGGGATTACGATTCTGGATTACGCGGCCTACATTGGCCTGGGTGTCGCGAGTTTCGTCAGCCTCGGAAACCGAGCGGACGTCTCGGGCAATGACCTTCTCCAGTATTGGGGCGACGATGCGGCTATTGAGATGATTCTGCTGTATCTTGAGTCGTTCGGGAATCCGCGCAACTTCTCCCGGTTGGCGCGTCGCATTACGCGGCAAAAGCCGATTCTCGCGGTCAAAAGCGCCAGGACGCCCGTGGGCCACGATGTCGCCAACTCCCGCACGGTGTCCGTTGCCGCCGAGGACGCAACCGTCGAGGCGATGTTCCAGCAGGCTGGCGTGATACGCGTGGACACGCTCCAGGAGTTGTTTGACGTGGCGGTCCTCCTCAAGGCGGGGCAGACGCGCGGTGGGCGGCGGGTGGCCGTCGTCACCAACACTGCCGGAGGCGCGGTCATGACGGTGGATCGCATTGTGCGCGAGGGCCTCGAGTTTGTCGGCCCCGTCATCAACGTGGGCTTTGAGACGCTCGCCGAGAGCTACCGCGAGGTGCTGCCGCAGGTTTTGCGAGACCCCAGTGTGGACTCGGTCATCGTGCTGTTCACCCCCGTGGGCCCGTCCAACGAAGAGGCTGTGCGGGTCGCCATCTCCGCCGCGCTGTGCGAAGTGGCGAACGATCCGCCCGCGCCTGGTGTTCGCCATCCCTATGACAAGCCGGTGGTCGCCAACTTTCTTACGACAGGGGACTACCGCGTGCGCATGCTCGAGGTCGATTCGGAGCGACAGATTCCGATTTACCCGTTTCCTGAGCAGGCCGTCCGGGCGCTGGCGAAAGTCGTCGCGTACCACGAGTACCGCGAGAAGGATCCGGGGGTCATTCCGTTTGTGGACGGGATCGACACGGACCTCGCCCGAACTCGGATGTTCCAGGAGATCTCGGCCACGTCGTATCGAGGCGAGGAAGAGGTGCAGGGTCTTGTGGCGCTCGAATGGCCGGCTGTGCGCGAGGTCTTGGCGGCCATTGGTTTGAGCGCCGCGGATGAGCCGAATGAACAGGCGGAGGAGCAGGCGAGCTTCAACATCGTCGTGGAGACCGATCCGCTGTTTGGCCCACTTTTGCGGCTGTATCTCTCGTCGGAGGAGCGCGGAGCCGCGGCGCTGAGGCGATCCGCAAAGACCCTCCCCGCCGTCCGCCTCTTGCCCTTGACGGATGCGGACGCGAGAGAACTTTGGAGTGACGCGCTGGTCAACAGCGGATCGTCCCGGATGAAACCGCACGAAGATATCGTCATGGACGCGATGATCCGCATGTCCCAGTGGGTCGAGGACGTCCCGGAGATCGCGGAGGCCGATCTCTATTTCGTAATTGCGGGGGACGAGGCCGTCTGCGTGGCCGGGCGTGTGGAAGTTGCGCGGCGCAACGGGTAACATAGCTTGCAAGAGGGGAGGCCTTACCATGGAACAAACGAGGCTCATCATCTTGGGAACCGGTCCAGCTGGCTACACGGCCGCCATCTACGCGGCGCGCGCGAATCTCGAGCCGCTTGTGTTCGAGGGCGATCAGGCGGGTGGTCAGCTCACGTTGACGACCGAGGTGGAAAACTTCCCGGGCTTTCCGGATGGCGTCATGGGGCCGGAACTGATGGAAGCCATGAAGAAGCAGGCGGAGAAGTTCGGCGCGAAGTTCCGACCGGGCTTGGCGACGGAAGTCGATCTGTCGCAGCGCCCCTTTCGGGTCGTGATCGATAAGGAACACGAATATCGCGCGGAAGCGCTGATTGTGGCCACAGGAGCTTCGGCGAAGTTGCTGGGGATTGAGGGCGAGAGTGAGATGATTGGCCGAGGCGTGTCCACCTGCGCGACGTGCGACGGCTTTTTCTTCCGAAACAAGCGCGTGGTTGTGGTGGGCGGCGGTGACTCGGCGATGGAGGAAGCTACGTTTCTCACGAAGTTCGCGTCTGAGGTCACGATTGTGCACCGCCGAAACGAGTTCCGCGCCTCGAAGATCATGCAGGAGCGGGCGAAGGCGAATCCGAAGATCCGCTTTGTGATGAATGTGCAGTCGAAGCGGGTGTTGTCGGATGGAAACAAGGTGACGGGGCTCGAGGTGGTGGACAACGAGACGGGCGAGACCAAGGTGCTCGAGGCGGATGGCGTATTTATCGCCATTGGCCACAAGCCAAACACAGATTTTCTGCGCGGTCAGCTGGAACTCGATGACATAGGTTACATTGTGACGAAGGGCCAAACGTCGGAGACGAGCGTCGAGGGCGTGTTCGCCTGCGGAGACGTGATGGATTCGAGGTATCGTCAGGCGATCACGGCGGCGGGATCGGGCTGCAAAGCGGCGATGGATGCGGAGAAGTTCTTGGAGGGCCAGGCGGCGCACGACTGGTCGGTGTCCCTCAACGCGTGACGGGATGGCTCGCGCGTTCGACCTCCTGTCGCTGAGATGGTCGGCTGCATGGTGATGGGACGGCTGGCGCATACTTCAGGCGAAACACCCATTTTCATGAGGGAGTGACGCCTTGATGCAGCCGATGCAACCGATGTACGGTGGCCAGGGCCAAGGCCAGGGGATGGGCTACAACGCGCAGGTCTATCAGCAGATGCGCCAGTTCGCCACGCCGGCCGAGACGGTTCACCAGCACATGCAGCAGGACGCCCAGTACGCACAGCCTTCGTACGGCTACGCGCCCATGGGAACCATGGGCATGGGGCACAGCATGCTGAGCCAGTTTGGGACGAATCCGCAGATGGTGCGTCAGCACATTCAACAGGACCTGCAGTCGTACGGCGGTCCGTCCGCGGGGCCCTCGTATGCGGGCGCGCACGACATGACGTACGCGCAAGGTTACGGGGCGTACGGGGCGCCGCAGGCGCACGCCATTTCGATGCAGGGGCGCCAGGCCTACCAACAGCAGGCACAGGGCCAGGGATATGGCATGTCCCAGATGCCGTATCAAGGCCCGAACGGAATGGGCGGATCGCACGGCTATCATGCGCCGTATGCATCGGGCCCCTATGGCCAGATGATGCACATGCAGACTGCGCAGGCTCCCTACGGCTATGGCATGCAGGGACAGGCTTCGCGCGGGGCATTCCCGCAGTACGGTACGGATCCGCAGGTGGTGCGCCAGCACATCCAACAGGACTTGGGCTATTACGGAGCGATGCAGTAACCCGCTGCGGCGGATTTCGGTTGGCATCGCGCAAGGGCCAGTCGCCAAAACAAAGGCGGCTGGCCCTTTGTGCACGATGTTCCGCCCGTGGACCTGGGGGCTTAGCCTTCCAGGGCGGAGGAGATGACCTCGACGAGTGTGTCTGCGGACTGCGCCTCACGCAAGGCGACCACGAATTCGTCGTGCATCAGCTTGCGCGCGAGTTGTGAAAGCAGGCGAAGGTGATCGCTGTGGGCGCCCTCGGGCACAAGAATGAGAAAGACCATGTCCACCGGACCACCGTCCAAGCTGTTCCAATCCACGGGCTTGGCGAGTTTTGCGAACAGGAGCGCAGCTCGCCGAATGGCAGACGATTTCCCGTGCGGGATGGCAATGCCCTTGCCGAAGCCTGTCGTTCCTTCGCGTTCTCGCTCTTCCACCGCCTGAATCGCGCGCTTCACGTCCTCCACGTACCCTGCCTCGCTTGCCAACTCCACCATGCGTCGGATGACGTCGCTCTGCGTGGTCACGGATTCATCCAAAAAGCACACGTCGTTCTGCGTCAGAATGGCCATTGGGTGTTCCCTCTCCTTCCTCGTGCACTCAGGCAGCGATCACGTCCGCACTGTCCGCCATTCGGCTCGCGAAGCTGCCGCCCAAGCGTTTTCATCTGACCTCGGAACGCCGATTGACAATCTCCATGCTACACCATAAAATGATCGCAATCAATCATATTCAAGCAAATATGAGCGCGCAAACGTGAAGGATACCAGCGCGCGACGGATGGCAGCACGATAGGCGCGCAGGGCCCCGGCACCGCGCGAGCGTGCGGCGCGTTCCGCTGGACACGCGGGGGTGACGCAAGTGTTTGCCGATGAACGAAAGGCGCGCATCGCGCAGCATGTGCTTGCTCACAAGCGAGCAACGGTGAGCGAACTCGCGCAGATGTTTGAGGCATCCGAATCGACCATTCGCAGGGATTTGCAGGAGCTCGAGGAACAGGGCGTATTGCACCGGACGCATGGCGGAGCGGTCGCCAAAGAGGTGGCCGCGTTCGAGCCGACCTGGAGCGAAAAGCGCATCCAGAATCAGGAGGCGAAGACGAGGATTGCAGCCTGTGCGCTCGAGCTCGTGCGACCGGGTCAGGTCGTTCTTCTGGACGCAGGCACGACCACCTTCGAAATCGCTCGGCAGTGGCGCCACGAGGACGTGACGCTGGTCACGAACAGCCTGGACATCGCTGCTGAACTGAGCACTCACAGAGGCGTGGAGTTGGTGGTGCTGGGCGGGCAGTTTCGCGCCAAAACCGGCGCGTTCGTGGGGCCGTTTGCGGAACGGATGTTGGCGGAACTGCACGTCGACCTCGCGTTCCTCGGGGCCAACGGCGTGGACTTTCAAGGGATCACGACGCCCAACCCGCAAGAGGCGGCCATCAAGCGCGCCATGGTGGCGAGCGCCGACCGGGCGATCTTAGTGGCGGACCGGTCGAAGTTAAATCAGACCGCGTTTGTGCGCGTCGCGACCTGGGACGAGATCGACGCGTGGGTGTGCGATGGCCCTTTGCCGCAGGGCGAGTGGCGCGCCTGGCAGGCGGAGACGAGGGTCGAAGTGATGTGGCAGGGCGCGAACAGGGGGTGATTCAATGGCATCGCCGGTGGAGGCGTCACGCCGTCCGGATCTGCCGGACATTGTGACGGTGACCGCGAATCCGGCCATTGACGTGTACGTGCGGGCGGAGGTGCTCACGCCTGGGGCGCTGCACCGAACGGACGAGCAAATCATGGTGCCAGGAGGGAAAGGGCTGAACGTCTCACGCGCCCTCGAGGCCATGGGGCGGCCGAGCCTGGCGCTCGGCTTTGCGGGCGGCATGCGCGGGCGTTGGCTCGCGTCTGCGCTACCTGAATGGGCGCAGTGGGTGCCCATCGAGGGCGAGACGAGGCTGAATCTCAAGATTCTCGAACGCGACGGCCGCCTGACGGAACTCAACGGTCCCTCTCCGGAAATTGACGAGGCGTGCTGGGAAAGGCTCACCGACGAGATCGTCCGCGCCGTGCGGCCGGGCACGTGGGTCGTGATCGCCGGCAATCTGCCCGCGGGCTGCCCGGAGGACGGCTACCGCCGCTGGATGGAGGCGGCCACCGGGCGCGGCGCCAAGGTCGCCTTGGACGCGAGCGGCCAAGCGCTGCGCCTCGCAGTGGAGGCGCGGCCTGCGTTGGTGAAGCCCAACCTGGCGGAGCTCGCGGAGTGGGCGGGCGAACCCATCACATGCCTGGAGGACGTGGCTCGGCACGCGCGGCGCATGGCAGAGCTCGCGTCATGCGTTGTCGTCTCCCTCGGCCCCGAGGGGGCGATCGCGGCGACCCAAGCGGGCATGTGGCGCGCCCGCGTGCCCAGGGTGAAGGTGGTTTCGCCCGTCGGCGCCGGGGACAGCCTCGTCGCCGCGATGGTGCACGCGCTGTCGAGCGGGATAGAGATGCCGGATGCCCTCGCCTTTGCGTGTGCCGCGGCCACCTACAAGGTGCAGCTATCGCCGGGTGAATTTCCAACCCAGAGACAAGTCGAGGCGCTTCAAGCGCAAGTTCACATCGAGGCGTGGAGGGATGTGTTGTGGCCAAGTTCGTAGCCGTGACCGCGTGCCCGACGGGCATCGCGCACACCTTTATGGCGCAAGAGGCGCTCTTACAGGCGGGGAAGAAGCTGGGGCACGACGTGCGCGTCGAGACCCAAGGTGCGCTCGGCGCAGAGGATACCCTGAGCGAAGCGGAGATCCGCGAGGCGGACGCCGTCATCATCGCGGCTGACAAGCAGGTCGATCTCGACAGGTTTGCGGGAAAGCGCTTGTTGCAGACGTCTGTGAGCGCCGCCATTAAGGAACCCGAGAAGTTGCTCGAGGACGCGCTCGCGGCGCCTGCGTTTCAACCCGCGTCGCAGGGCGCGCTGGACGAGATTCAGGCCGCGAAACAAGCGCGCAATCAAGGTACACCGGCCGTCTATCGGCATCTGATGAACGGCGTGTCCCATATGCTGCCCCTCGTCATCGCCGGCGGCATTTTCATCGCGCTGTCGACCGCCATTGACCTCAATGACCAATCGTCTCTGGCGCAGGCGTTTGACAACATCGGCGGCGGGTCTGCCTTCAAGCTGTTTGTCCCCATCCTCGCCGCATTCATCGCCCAGTCCATCGCCGATCGTGCCGCATTCGCCGCCGGCCTGGTGGGCGGCTGGATTGGCACGCAGGGCACGATGTACCACGCGGGGCCGAACGCCAGCGCGGGTTATCTGGGGGGGATCATCGCGGGCTTTGTGGCGGGGTACGTCACGCTCGCGCTCAAGCGATGGATCCGCGTGCCGAGATCGCTCGAAGGTATCAAGACGGTCCTCATTCTTCCGGTTCTCTCGGTCGGCATCGTCGGCCTCCTCATGATTTACGTGCTCGGACACCCGGTGGCCGCGCTGATGAGCGCCCTCTCGACGGGACTCATGCACATCGGGGCCAGCGCTTCCCTGGGCCTCGGGGCGCTGCTCGGCCTCATGATGGCGTTTGATATGGGCGGCCCGTTCAACAAGGTAGCGTATTTCTTCGCCGTCGGTCTCTTGGCGACCAAGACGCCGGAAGCCGAGATGATCATGGCGGCCGTCATGGGCGCGGGCATGGTCCCGCCGTTGGCCATGGCGATCTCGGCCTTCTTGGCGCCGCGCAAGTATTCGCTCGAAGAGCGGGATGCCGCGAAGGCAGCGGTGATTCTCGGGGCGTGCTTCATCACGGAAGGCGCGATCCCGTTTGCGACGCGAGATCCGCTGCGCGTCATTCCGTCCATCATGGTGGGCTCTGCGGTGACTGGGGCGCTATGCATGTTGTTTCACGTGACGAACCCGGCGCCCCACGGAGGGATCTTCGTCTTCCCGCTCATCGGGCATTGGTACTTGTTCATCGTGGCCATTCTGGTCGGTGCGGCGGTGGGCGCCGCCATGGTGACCCTGCTCAAGCGAGACGCGGTGGGGCAGGCGGCGTAAGAGCTTCGGGCGGCGCCACCTGCGCGCGGTCGGCCAGGGATGTCTACGCGGCGTGTCTCTACGCGGTGTCGCCTGTCTGCCGTCGGTAGCATTGGACGGCGGCGCGGCTCGTGCGTCGCCTGAAGCCTCGACGATGCAGGCCTCGTTTGCCGGCTCAGGAGCACGTCGCGGCTCCCCGAATTCCATAGATCCGCTGTGCGACGGCGACTCGCCCTTGTTCGGGGCGGGTCGCACGCGCGTTGATGGCCGTCACATCATCGGCCGGTGCGTATCCCGATTCGATCACACCCCGATCCCGTCACGTCGTGGTCCCATCCGAACGCATCCCGCGATGCTTCGGCGGGCGAGACAAGCGGCGGGCGAGACAAGCGGCGGGCGAGACAAGCGGCGGGCGAGACAAGCGCGCGCGGCTATGGCACAATAGCTCTGAGACGACGACGGGATGGGGGACGGCCAAGTGGACGTCATGACGGGTACGGCATGGGATTGGGCTCAAGCCATTCGAAGCGGCGAAGCCTCGTCGCAAGAGGTGGTGGCGCTCCACCTCGAGCAGATAGCGGCGCACAACGTCGAAGGCATGGGCGTCCGCGCCGTGATCGAGCTGAATCCAGAGGCGCTCTTGGAGGCTGAAGCGCGGGATCGGGAGCGGGACCAAGGCTTCCTTCGTGGCCCGCTCCACGGGGTGCCGGTTCTGGTGAAGGACAACCTCGATACGGCGGGACCGATGCAGACGACGGCCGGATCGCTCGCGCTCGAGGGACATCTGGCGAAAGAGGATGCCGAAGTGGTGCGCAGGCTGCGCGCGGCAGGCGCCGTGATCATCGGCAAGGCGAACCTCACGGAGTGGGCGAATTTCCTGAGCGATCACATGCCCAACGGGTATTCCTCGCGCGGAGGTCAGACGCTGAATCCGTACGGGCCGGGGAAGTTTGATGTCGGGGGATCGAGCTCAGGTTCGGGCGCGGGCGTGGCGGCCGGGTTTGCGCCGGTGGCGATTGGGACGGAAACGAGCGGTTCCATTCTCAGCCCATCGAGCGCGAATAGCCTCGTGGGGCTGAAGCCGACGCTCGGGCTGGTGAGCCGTCGCGGCATCATTCCCATCGCCATGAGTCAGGATACCGCCGGGCCGATGACGCGCACCGTGGCGGATGCGGCGCTCCTGATGTCCGTCATTGCGGGTCCGGCCGCGGGCGACGTTGCGACGCAGGGCGTTCGATGGCCCGCACAGGCCGAGTGGCTCGACCTTCGCCGCGGGGCACTGAGAGGCGCGCGCATCGGCTTGCCCACGGCCTACCTCGATGGCGTCCCGGAGGATGAGCGGCGCGTGTTCGATCGCGCCCTCGCCGAGCTCCGCGACCTGGGCGCCGAGGTGATCGAGTGTGAACTGCCGAAGCTCGATTTTGATTACGAGGTGTTGATTGCCGAATTTCCGGCGGCTTTGAACGCGTACCTAGCGACGGTGGAGCCATGGCTTCCCGTTCATTCGCTCGCGGACGTGATGGCGTTCAACGCCCGAAATGCCGATCGCGCCCTCCGCTACGGCCAGGCGATCTTCGAGCGCGCGCAGGCCGCGGCCCATCGCCGCCTGGCGGACGGATCGTACATTCGCGCGCGCCTGCGGGACCTGCGCCAGTCTCGAGCGGAGGGGATCGATCGCACCCTTCAGGCGCACGCGCTCGACGCCCTGGCGTTCGTCAATTACTACGGTTGTGCCATCGCGGCGAAGGCCGGCTATCCGTCGGTCACCGTGCCGGCGGGGTACACGGGCGAGGGCAAGCCGGTTGGGCTCACCCTCACGGGGACCGCATTCAGCGACGTGCGGCTCTTGCAACTGGCGTACGACTACGAACAGGCGACGCACCATCGGCGTCCGCCGCAGATGTGAGGGGGCTCTGAAGTGGGATTTGCGATTTGGGGCGGAGTGTTCGCGTTTCTCGCGGTGGCACTCGGCGCGTTTGGCGCGCACGTGCTCGGCGATCGACTCTCCGCCGAGATGATGTCGGTCTATCACACGGGCGATCAGTACCAGATGTATCACGCGCTCGCGCTCATCGCGGTGGGCATCTTGCTTCGCCTCTATCCGGATTCGCGGTTGCTGCCGGCGGCCGGATGGCTGTTCATCGCGGGCATCGTGCTGTTTTCGGGCAGCCTGTACGCGCTCTCCATCTCCGGCGTGAAGGTGCTCGGGGCGATCACGCCCTTGGGCGGCGTGTGCTTCCTCGTGGGGTGGGTCTTATTCGTGCTCGCGCTGGCGCGCTGAGCGCCACAGATACACACCCACGCCCGTGAGACACACGGCGCCGCCCACCGCTTCAAGCGGCGCGATCGGTTGGTGAAGGAGCAGGGCCGCGAGGAGCGACCCGACCACGGGCTCGCCCACGACGGTCATGGCGATAGCCGTGGGCGGCACGCGGTGCAGGAGGGCGTTGAAGATGCCGTGGCCGAGCACGGTGGACACCAGCGCCAGCGCCAGGAACAGGCCCCAATTGCGCGCGCTGTAGCCTGCGAACGGCGCATGCAGGCAGGCGTTCGCCGCGGCGAGGAAACCTCCTCCCACGGCAAAGACCAAGACGTTGTACGTCCACGCCGGCACGTCGGCGCGCGCCCGCGCGCCGACAAGCACGTAGCCGGAGACGGCGAGCGTGCCCAAGAGGGACATGACATCGCCGAGCGCGCCCGTGCGGGAGAGGCCCGCGCTCGCGGCGGAGGCCAGCGCGGCGCCCGCCACCGCGACGGCCATGCTGACGAGATCGACCCATGACGCGGGCGCGCGCCTCCAGATTCGTTCCCCCAGCCACACGAACACGGGCTCCAGCGCGAGAATGATAAGCGACGACGCGACGCTCGTGAGCTTCAGCGACTCGATCCAAAAGAGAAAGTGAAGCCCGAGCAGCGCGCCGCCGGCCGCCCAAACGCCGCTGGTGCGCCGCAGGACGGCCAATCGCGGGCGCTCGCGCCACGCGATCGGCACGAGCAGGATGGCGGCCATCCACAGCCGGTACATCCCGATGACGCCCGCAGGTGCGGTCGACCACGCGATGAAGATGGCCGAGAAGGAGATGGCGACGAGGCCGACGGCGAGCAGCGCGAAGGTACCGGTTCTCACGGTGCCCCGGCCGCGCGGTGCCGATCGAGGAATTCGACCGTGCGCCGGTAGGCCTCGAGTTCATTCTCCAGCTTCATGAAGCCGTGGCCCTCGTCCTCAAACACGATGTACTCCACCTCTCGCCCCTTGTCCCGCAGTGCTTGGACAATCTGGTCGGATTCGGCCTTCACGACGCGCGGGTCGTTTGCGCCCTGGATGACGAGCATGGGCTTCGTCATGCCATCCAGGTACGTGATGGGCGAGTCTTGGATGAGCCGCTCGCGATCCGCCGGATCGTCCGGGTCGCCAAGCCACTGCTTCATCATGGGCTTCCAAAAGTCCGGAACGGATTTTGCGAACGTGATCAGGTTGGACGGGCCGAAGATGTCGACGCAGGCTCGGAACCATTCGGCGTGCCTTCCGTGCAACAGAAGCGTCATGTAGCCGCCGTAGCTGCCGCCGACAAGAAACAGCTTATCCCGATCCGCGAGGCCCTGCTGGATGAGCCACTCGATGCTCGCCACCATGTCCTTGCGCGGACCGTCGCCCCAGTCGCGTTCCACCATCCTCATGAAGCGGCTCCCGTAGCCGGTGCTGCCGCGGAAGTTGGGGGCAAACACGTGATAGCCGTGGAGGAGCCAATATTGAAACAGCTTGCGGAACGCCCTGCGTTCCGCGGCCTGTGGGCCGCCGTGAGGCCAGACGATGGTGTAACCGTTTGCCACTTCCGGCTTGGCGCGGAACCAAAGCGCCTCGAGCTCGAGCCCGTCGAAGGACGGAAAGTGGACCACCTCGGCTCGGACGAGATCGTCCGCGGAAAATCCCATGGGGTGGATGCGCGTCAGAGGGCGCCAGGTGCCGTCGAGATCCAATATCCACACGTTGCCTGGTTCGTTGTCTCGCCCGCCGAGCAGATACACCCGGCCGCTGTCGCCCACCTCGACTTGGGCGATCACGTCGCAGGGCAAATCCAGCTTTTCCGCTTTGCCGCTTGGCACATGGATGCGGTAGAGCTCGTCCATGACGCCGCGCATGACGACCGCGTACGCGGTCTCGCTCGCCTCATGGACCGCCACGTGCGTGAGGCTTCCTTTCTCTGGGACAAAGATGCGCGCGAGCGCGCCGGTCTCCGCATCGTACGCGGCCAAATACAACTCGTCCGCCTCGTAGTCGGTGGCAAAGATGACGCGATCGCCGAGAAAGTGCACGGCATCGACCATGTGTGGCGCGCTGGCATCCGGGGTGAGGCTCACGCGCTTGCCGCCGCGATGAAGGTGCGCGATTTGATACGTGTTGGCAAACGCTGTCAAGGTGACCCAGGACGATTCGTCGTCGCTGACGGCGACGAGCATCGTCGCACCGCCCTCGCCCTCGTAGAGCGTTCGCTCTTCCCCCGAATCGAGGTCGTACACATAGCCGCACAGAAACCTGGGATTGTCTTTGTCCGATGCGTAGTAGATGCGGTTGCCGTCTTTCGACGTGGTGCAAAACATGAACCGGCGCCCCTCATGGGTGCGAAGCGGGTGTTTTGCGCCTCCGCGTGGCGGGATGAGGTACAGTTGGGCGTTTTCATCGCCGTCGCGATCGAACCCGACGAGGACGTAGCGGCCCTGTGGATCGAAGTGAAGCGCGTGCGGCACCTGACCTTCGCTCGTCAGGCGGTAAGGGAACGGGGCGTCGAGATCAACCGCCCAGACGTCATAGCTCCCGGTGAAGTTGGTGGCAAAGGCGATGCGGGACTCGTCCTTGGCCACGGCGAAGCCTAAAATGGTGGGCGTGAAGAAGAGCTGTTCGGGATTCGGGCGAGGAACTTGGATCACGTCGTTCACGCTCCTTCATCGAATGGACCCTCGTGAGATCGCGGATGGCGAGCTTGCGCGCCTTCCCCAAGGATATTTGGCCAAAGGCGCGAGGATTCCTGCCGCGTCGACTGCGCGGCCGCAGATGGCGCGATCGGCCGGCGCTTGCCGTGTGCCGACATTTTCGGTCTTGGCGATGGGCTTGGGCTTGTGTACGCTGAGGACAACGGGACGAAGCGGTGAGGAGACGAATGGGGTGAAGCCGCGTTGACGAATTTTGTGGAAGACGCGGGGCATGAGGCTCCGCAGCGAAATCCGAGTGTGGACTTGTACCTCGAGCAGGGCTGCATGCGTTGCCGTTTCGGGGGAACGCCCGATTGCAAGGTTCATCGGTTTCAAGAAGCCTTACGGGCCCTGCGCGGCATCCTGCTCGACGTTGGGTTGACCGAGGAGCTGAAGTGGCGCCAGCCCTGCTACACGCACGGCGGGCGAAACATCGTCATTTTGAGTGCCTTCAAGGAGCACGTTGCACTCAACTTTCTCAAGGGTGGCCTCATCCAGGATCCGCATGGCTTGCTCGAGAAGCCGGGCGAGCACACGCAAACGGGCCGGCAGATGCGCTTTCGAAACGCGGAGGAGGTGCGCGTCCGGGAGCCTGTGATTCGGGACTACCTTCGCCAGGCGATGGACCTCGAACGCGCGGGCCGTGCCGCAAGAGCACCTGAGGCAAACGCGATGGAGATGCCGGAAGAGCTCCTGCGCTGGTTCGGCGAGATGCCTGATCTCCAGCAGGCGTTTGAGGCCCTGACGCCTGGCCGGAGGCGCGCATACCTCATCTACTTCTCCGCGCCGAAGCAGTCCAAGACCCGCATGGCACGGGTCGAGACGTGCATCCCGCTGATCTTGCAAGGGAAGGGGCTGTATGACCGCTGACGTCTCTTCCGTGCGGGCCGCGGGCCTTTAGGCCCTTAGGTTTCCGCGCGTCGCGTACAGGCACGCACAGCGTGCAGAACGCGGCAGGGACGCGGAAGGCGCCGACCCAGACGGCCCTCGAAACGAGGAGGTGGCCGCATGCCCTGCACATCGGTCTGGCGAAAAGCGTTGAGAGAGCTCACATCGCGCCTGGCATGGCGGGATGTTCTTCCCGAATACGTGTTCGAGCGCGGCGTTCAATATGCGAAAGACGGGCGCGTGGTCTGTTGGTCGCTGACGGACGGCGTGGTCCACGCGGTCGTGCGCGGTGCCGCCGATTATGACGTCGCTTTGCATCTGTGCCAGGTCGAGCGGAGCCGTTGCTCATGTCCGTACGGCGGGCCGTGCAAACACATGGTCGCGGTGGCGCTGCACGTCGCCTGGGAGACGCGCCTCGACGGGATCGCAGGCGGTGAGAAGCTGGATCTGGACGCGTATCTCGGCCGCTTCGAAGCAGGCGAAGTTCCCGACGATGTCGCAGACGTCGTGGCGTCGCGCCCCGACGTCTTGCTCCTCCTTCGCGCGGCGCGCTTTGTGCACAGAGCTGCCGCCCGATTCGCGCGCGAGGTCTCGCTCGCTCATCTCGAACGAGAGGCGCGAGCGCTCGTGCTCGCCGCCGACGGGGTTGCCCAAGGCGATGCCCTGCCCATCCCCGGCAGAGGCACAGCTCCCGTGGACGTCGCGTACACCGACGCGGGTTGGGAGAGCGCGCAGAGGCTCCTGCGGGCCTTCGCGGATGCGGCCGCAGACCACACGCCCGCTTCTCTCGCGCCCTACGCCGTGTACATCTTTCGCCGGCTCGTGGCGCGAGATGGTCGATTTTGCCCTTCAGATGGGCGATCTCGCCACGGCCCGCGACGTGCTTCGCATGAACCCGGTGGCGGATGGCGAGATCGACAGGCGCCTGGCGGAGACCGCCATCCGCGAGGGGCATGGGAAGTCGCAGCGTCGGCCCTGAAGCGGCTCGCCCAGGCGATGCCGTCCGCGGATGTGTGGAGATGCTCGCGGACGTGGTGGCTCGCCAGGGGAAGTCGGATGGCGCCACCTCGTGTCTGTGCGAGGCGTTTATGTGCGATCCGACGGAAGCAAGGCGCGATCGCTGGCTCGCGCGCGTGCCTGACGCGTGTCGCGGCGAGGCGGTGGCCATGTGCGCCCATCGGCTCCTCCATGCCAGAAAGCTCGACCCTGCCTGCAACTTGCTCTGCGGCGCCTTGACGCTGGGCTCGTGCCTCTGTACATTTTGTCTATCGCTTGTGATTTGAGCGCAGGAAGGGAGCCGACCACGTTGAAGATCGAATCCAAGCTCGCCCAGATTGGCAACCGCCAGGATCCCGGGACCGGAGCCGTGTCTGCTCCAATCTACCATTCCACGACTTATGCCCATCCGGCGCTCGGCCAGAGCACCGGGTTCGATTACACGCGCACACTCAACCCCACCCGCAAGATCCTCGAAGACGCCATTGCGGATCTCGAGGGCGGCGTGCGCGGGTTCGCCTTCTCCTCCGGCATGGCGGCGGTCCATGCGGTGTTTTCTCTTTTCTCGCCGGGCGATCACGTCATTGTCTCGAGCGATCTCTACGGCGGCACCTATCGCGTGCTCGAGCACATCTTCCGCCCGCTCGGCGTGGAGGCGACGTACGTCCACACGGGGCATCTCGACGAGGTGGAGGCCGCGAGCCGCGACACCACGCGCGCGCTCTTCATCGAGACGCCCACGAATCCCACCATGCAGATTACGGACATTGCGGCGGCCAGCCTGTTCGCGAAGCGGCGGGGCTGGCTCACCATCGTGGACAACACGTTCATGACGCCCTACTTTCAGCGGCCCATCGAGCTCGGCGCGGACATCGTGGTTCACTCCGCCACCAAGTTTCTGGGCGGACACAACGACGTGCTCGCGGGCCTCGTCGTGGCGAGGTCCGAAGACATCGCCGAACGGCTCTACTTCGTCCAAAACTCCATCGGCGCCGTGCTTGGCCCGCAGGACGCGTGGCTCCTCATGCGCGGGATGAAGACGCTGGCCATCCGCATGGAGCGCTGCGGCATGAACGCGAGCGCTATCGCGGCCTGGCTCGACGCCCGCGACGACATCGCGAAGGTCTACTATCCGGGCCTGGACACGCACCCCGGAAAGTCCATCTGCGCTAAGCAGGCGTCTGGATTTGGCGGCATGGTGTCCTTTGAAGTCCTGGACGCGCGCATGGTCCCCTTTGTCCTCGAGCACCTGAAGCTCGTGACGTTTGCCGAGAGCCTGGGCGGGGTAGAGACCCTCATCACGTATCCGACGCGGCAGACGCACGCGGATATTCCAGCGGAGATTCGGGAGAAGGTGGGCGTCACCGATCGGCTGCTGCGCCTCTCCGTCGGGATTGAGCATATCGGAGACCTGATCGACGATTTGAGCCAGGCGCTCGATTACGCGGCGGAGCAGGTGCTGTCTCGCAGGCGCTGACGACAGGGCCGATCTCGCCCGAACCCGGGCGGGATCGGCCCGCGCTTCATCGCGTGCACGGGACGTGCGTGCGGCGGCCGGTGGGCGCATAGGATTTCATGAGTGACGTGTCGAAGAAGTACATCACAAACGTTCGAAATCTCGTTTCAAGTCTGAAATAGGGGGTGATGGGGGTGAACGTGCCCTCAGGGTTCGATTCGCGCGTCTCCCTATCGGGTGAACCAGAGCGCGAGATTCGACCGGCAGTCGCGTTGGGACAGACGCGGCTTGGCCCGCAGTTTCGCTATGACCTGCGTGCGCCACGCCTCGAAGAGCTGGACCGGTTCATCGTGGAGAAGCCCGTGCGCGACTGGTCCGTCGTCACCTGGAAAGACGTGGGGAAGCCCGTGCGCGTGGAGAATTACGCCTCGGGCAAGCGGAGGTGGGAAGAGCAAAACGGCGACACCATGCCCGTGAAGACCAGCTGGGAGATGTTCAACAGGTCGTTTCACAGCTGGTTCGTGAAGGACGGCCCGCAGGCGCAGCGCGAGGCCATGCAGCGCTTGGCGAAGAGTCTAACCTCGTTTCGCCTGCAGGAGTTGGCGAGCGTCTTTCAGGAGCTCGAACAGGTCACGCTGTGGAACCTTGCGCATCGGGTGACGGACACCATTTGGGACCCGCGGGGCAAGCGCGCGCTCTTCCGTGGGTTGGATGTGACAAAGCCTCGCATCCTGTTCCTCGGTGCTGCCGAAGGGTACGAGGCGATGCAGCTGTACGCCATGTATCCCGGCGGAGAGGCGGTGATGGTGGACTACGACGCGTTCTGCCGCGATCACCGTTTTGGCGAGTTTCCTGAAGATTATCCGTTTCTGGGGTATCATCCCGAGACGGGATCGCCAAGGGCGTGGTACAAACGTCAGATGCGGCTCACCTATCTCGTGGAAGATATTCGGAAGCTGCCGTTTGGCCGCGAGTTTGACATCGTGCTGAGCGTCGGGCTGTTGGAGCATTTTCCGGATGAGTACAAACCGGAGTGCATCGAGTGGCATCGCAAATTTCTCAGGCCCGGGGGTTACGCCATTCTGACGACGCCGAGGCTGGGCTGGAGGACGAAGCTGTTCTACCACGTGATGGCCGAGGCCATGAACTACACGTACCGCGAACTGATGACCATCGACCAGATGGGGCTGTACCTTTATGAAAACGGATTCAATATCCTGCGCCATGGCTTCATCAAGACCCACAATGGGATTGTGGCCAAGCCGCGCTGAACGCGCGATGCGGTGAAACCGGGGTGGATGACGTGCAGGTCTATCGTTTCACGGAGGACCCAAGGCCGTATCAGGTGATGAACGAGGCGGGCGAAATCGTCGGCGAGATGCCCGAGAACGCGGCTCAACGAGCCCTCGAGTGGTATCCCTTCATGGTCTTCTGCCGGAAATTCGACGAGCGCGCACAGCTTCTGCAGCGCCAGGGGAGGCTCGGCACCTACGCGCCATTCCGCGGCCAGGAGGCGGCCCAGGTAGGGAGCTTCGCCGTGCTGCGACCTGGCGACTGGATTTTTCCGACGTATCGCGAGCTCGCCGGGATGATGTTTCATGGGCTCGAGCCTGTGCACGCGTTTCTCAAGAGCCGTGGGCATCCGGACGCTGGCCGCATGCCCGAGGGGATGAACATGGCACCGCCTCAGATTGCGATCGCGGCGCAGATCCTGCACGCGGTCGGAGCGGGGTGGGCGTGCAAGCTGCAGGGGAAAGACGACATCGCCGTGGCGTACTTCGGCGACGGGGCCACGTCGGAGGGAGACTTTCACGAGGGCATGAATTTCGCCTCGGTCCTGCGCCTGCCGGTGGTGTTCTTCTGCCAAAACAACCAGTACGCCATCAGCGTGCCGGTCCATCGCCAGACGGGATCGGCGCCACCATCGCGCAGAAGGCGTTGGCGTATGGGATGGAGGGCCTGCGCGTGGACGGCAACGACGTCTTCGCGGTGTATGAGGCGATGCAGTATGCCGTGGGGCGCGCCCGACGCGGGGAGGGCCCGACGCTCATCGAGGCGGTCACGTACCGGTTGGGGCCGCACACCACGGCGGACGATCCCGGCAGATACCGAGCGGCGGAGGACGTGGAGGCGTGGGCGAAGGCGCGAGATCCGCTGGTCCGCCTCCGCATCTGGTTGACGCGGCAGGGCCTCTGGGACGATGAACGCCAGTCGGCGTGTGAGGAGGAGGCGGAGGCGCGCGTGCGCCAGGCGGTCGCGGAGATGGAGTCGTACCCGTTCAAACCGCTCGAAGAGGCGGCGAAGCACGTGTACGCCGAGGTGCCCGAGGCGCTTGCCATGGAGCTCGCCGCGCGCGCGAAGGAGGGGCTAGGATGCCAAAGATGACGCTGATTGAAGCCGTCCGCGATGCCCTGGCCATCGCCCTCCGCGAGGATCCGCGCGTGGTCATCTTCGGCGAGGACGTCGGCCAAAACGGGGGCGTGTTTCGGGCGACGGATGGGCTGCAAGCCGAATTCGGCGAGGCGCGGGTGGTCGACACGCCGCTCGCGGAGAAGGCCATCGTCGGCACGGCGGTCGGGCTTGCCATGGCCGGCATGAAGCCCGTCGCCGAAATCCAGTTTCTCGGCTTTGCCTACGAGGCGATGGACCAAATCGCGGCACAGCTCGCGCGCATCCGCTTCCGCACGCAGGGACGTTTCGCGGCTCCCGCGGTCATCCGCGCCCCGTACGGCGGCGGCGTTCGCACGCCGGAGCTCCACTCCGACAGCCTTGAGGCGCTCTTCGCGCACACACCCGGCCTTGTGGTCGTGACGCCAAGCCGTCCCTACGATGCCAAGGGGCTTTTGCTCAGCGCCATCCACTCGCCGGATCCCGTCGTGTTCCTGGAGCCCATCCGCCTGTATCGCGCCTTCCGCGAGGAGGTGCCCGAGGGCATCTACGAGGTGCCGATCGGCCGCGCGGCGCTTCGCCGGGAAGGCTCGGACGTGACGCTCATCGCCTGGGGACCGACCGTATCCATCGCGGAGTCCGCCGCGGCGCAGGTCGCAACAAGGGGCATCGACTGCGAGGTGTTGGACCTGCGCACGCTCGCGCCGCTGGACCGCCAGGCGCTGAAGGCGTCCGTGGAAAAGACGGGCCGCGCCGTGATTGTGCATGAAGCTGTGCGGTACGCCGGGCTCGGGGCCGAGATCGCCGCATCCATCATGGACCTGTGCTTCTACCACCTGCGTTCGCCCATCGAACGCGTCGCCGGGTTCGACACGCCCTATCCGCCGGCCGCGCTTGAGGACGCGTGGTTGCCGAGTGTCACGCGCGTCGTCGAAGCCATCGAGCGCGCGATGGAGGCGTGATCGCCAGAGCAACGCGCGTTGGGTGAGCGCGCTTCTTGGAACGTGTGCTGATCTGAGGAGGGATGGTATGTTCACGCGTCATTTCGCCTACTGGCCAAAGCGAGTGCCGAGGACCCTGACCGTGCCGCGCACGCCGATTCACGACAACCTGGCCGTGTCGGCGCGCCGGTATCCCGACAAGACGGCCATCTACTATTACGGCCGGGAGATCTCCTATCGCGAGCTTCATGCCGACGTCGAGGCGCTCGCGGGCTACCTGCAGCAAGAGCTCGGGGTGAAGCGGGGCGATCGCGTCGCGCTTTACATGCAAAATTCGCCCCAGTTTGTCGTCGCCTACTACGCGATTCTCCGCGCCGATGCGGTCGTGATTCCGCTCAACCCGATGCTCACGGCGCACGAGTTGCCCTTTTACTTCGAGGACTCCGGCGCGCGCGTCGCGATCGTCGGTCAGGAGCTCGTCGCTCGCGTCATGCCGCTTCTGGACGCGGGCGCGATCGACAGGGCCGTCGTCGCGCGCTATCGCGACGCATTGCCCGAACAACCGCCCCACCCTGTGCCGGACGTCGTGGCGGAGCCGGCTCAGCCGCTCGATCACGCCGCCCTCGTGCCATGGTCCCAGGCCATTGGCGCTCGGCTGTCCGCGCGCCCGAGCGAGGCCACCGCGGACGATCTCGCCGTGATTCCGTACACCTCCGGCACCACCGGCGTGCCGAAGGGCTGCATGCACACGCACGCCACCGTTCAGGCCAACATCGTGTGCGCCGTGGTCTGGAACGGCGTGACGCCTGACGGCGTGGTACTCGCCACCCTGCCGTTCTTTCACGTCACCGGCATGGAGCACAGCATGAACGCACCCATTTACGGCGGCAACACGTTTGTCATCCTGACGCGCTGGAACCGCGAGACCGCAGCCGAACTCATCGAAAAGCTGCGCGTCACGCACTGGACCAACATCGCCACAATGGTGGTCGATTTTCTCGCCAACCCGCGCATCGAGTCGTACGACTTGTCGTCGCTCATGGTGGTGGGTGGCGGCGGCGCGGCACTCCCCAAGGCGGTGGGCGAGCGGCTGAAGGCGCTGACCGGACTCGATTACGTCGAAGGTTACGGCCTGTCCGAGACCATCGCTCAGACGCACACCAATCCGCCGGATAGGGCGAAGCTGCAGTGCGCCGGCGTGCCGCTCTTCGACGTCGACGCGCGCATCCTTGACCCCGAGTCGCTCGCGGAGCTCGGCCCCGGCGAGGAGGGCGAGATCGTCGTCAGCGGCCCACAGGTCTTCCTCGGCTATTGGAATCGCCCCGAGGAAAACGAGAAGGCCTTTATCGAGCTGGACGGGCGGCGCTTCTTCCGCACGGGCGATCTCGGCCGCTACGACGAAGAAGGGTACTTTTTCATCGTCGATCGGATCAAGCGGATGATCAACGCCTCTGGGTTCAAGGTCTGGCCGACCGAGGTGGAAAACATCCTTTACAAGCACCCCGCCGTCGAGCAGGCGTGCGTGGTCGGCGTTCCCGACTTGCGCCGGGGCGAGACCGTGAAGGCCTTCATCGTGCTCAAGCGCGATCACGTTGGCGCGGTGACCGCGGAAGACATCATCGCGTGGGCGCACGAGCAGATGGCCGCGTACAAGTGCCCGCGCGAGATCGAGTTTGTCGACAGCCTGCCCATGTCGGGCAGCGGCAAGATTTTGTGGCGCGTGTTGCTGGAAGAGGAGCGCAAGAAGCGGCAGGTCGCATCGCCCTGAGGAGTGACGGACATGAACATCGGCAACGAAGCGCAGTTTCAGATTTACCAAATGCGCCTGAACGGGCGGTATCGCGGCGAACCGCTTTGCATCTCGCACGAGGACTGGGTTGCGCGAGCCAAGGAAGCGCTTTCTCCTGAGGCGTTCTGGTACCTCGCAGGCGGATCGGGGCGCGGGGAGACGATGCGGGCGAACGAAGAGGCGTTCGCGAAGTGGCGGATCGTCCCGCGCGTGTTCCGCGACGTTGCCGAGCGGGATCTCGCCGTCGAGCTGTTTGGGGAGCGGCTTCCGTATCCCGTGCTGCTCGCGCCCATTGGGGTGCAGTCCATCCTGCACCCCAATGGCGAACGGGCCGCCTGCCGCGGTGCCGCGCGGCTCGGCGTGCCGTACATCGTGAGCTCCGCGTCGACGTACCGCATGGAGGACATCGCCCAGGCGGCGCCCGACGCGACGCTCTGGTTCCAGCTTTACTGGTCGCGGGATCGCGCTGTGACCGAGAGCTTCGTGCGGCGCGCCGAGGCGACCGGGTGCAAGGCGATTGTGGTCACGCTCGACACGCCCATGATGGCCTGGCGCGAGCGCGATCTCGAGCGAGCCTACCTACCCTTTCTCCTGGGCGAAGGCCTCGGCAACTACCTGTCGGATCCCGCCTTTCGATCTCGACTTCGCCGTCCGCCCGAGGAGGACCCGACAAGCGCCATCCTCCTCTGGACGCAGATCTTCGGGAACCCGTCGCTCACGTGGGCCGACTTCGACTGGCTGCGGCAGACGACCAAGCTGCCGCTTTTGCTGAAGGGGATTTTGCACCCTGACGACGCCGAAGAGGCATTTCGGCGCGGGGTCGACGGCATCATCGTCTCCAATCACGGCGGGCGGCAGGTCGACGGCGCGGTCGCTGCACTCGATGCGCTCGTGTCCATCCGATCGCGCCTCGGGCCGGATCGCGTCGTGCTCATGGACGGCGGCATTCGGCGCGGCGCCGACGTGTTCAAGGCCATCGCGCTCGGCGCAAACGCGGTGTTGGTCGGCCGGCTGTACGGCTATGGGCTCGCGGTCGACGGCGAACGCGGAGTCGAGACCGTGGTTCGCCATTTGCTGGCGGACTTTGATCTCACCATGGCGCTTGCGGGTCACGCCTCCGTCGCCTCCATCGATGCGAGGGCTCTCACGCCTGCCAAGGCCCCGTAGGGAAGAGCGATAGGCCGAGGCGCCCGAACAGTTCATCCACGAGGCCGAGCGGCAGGCCGACGACGTTGTAGTAATCGCCCACGATGGCCTCGACAAGCAGGCTGCCGTAACCCTGAATGGCGTAGGCGCCCGCCTTGTCCATGGGCTCGCCGGTCGCCACGTACGCGCGAAGCCAGGCGTCGTCCCGCCTGCGCATCCGCACCTCGGTCTTGGCGTAGGCGGCCTCCTCCGCCTCGGCCGTGCGCACGCAAACGCCCGTGTACACGGCGTGTGTGCGGCCCTGCAGGCGTCGGAGCATGGCCAAGGCGTGGTCGGCGTCCCGCGGCTTGCCGAGCGCGTCTTGGTCGATCGCGACGAGCGTGTCGGCCGCCAGGACGACCGCGTCCCGGCGCTCTGCTTCGTCGAGCGTCCGCCACACCGCCTCGGCCTTGCGCCGCGCGAGCAGCACCACCGCGTCGCGCGGGGGCGTGCCGGGCGGAAAGGTTTCATCTGCTTCACTGGGCTTCACGACAAATGGCACGCCGAGCATCGCCAAAAGCTCTCGCCTTCTCGGCGATCCCGACGCCAACAGGATGCGCATGGCAGCTCCTCCTTCCTGAATCTGCACACATGCCTCCGCGCATTCGGCGCCAAGCTATCCATAGCTCCGAGCGACAAGGAGGCGAAGGTGGCATGTCATCGCGGCGAAAGTCGATTGGCCGAGGCGACGAAGCCTCGGGTCCGGTGATGAGCGCTGAAGCGAGCCGCGCGATGCGCCGCGGCGAGAAAGTCGGCAGTGCCTCCCGCCACGGAAACCCGTCCTACGGGCGTTATGCCCGAGCGCTCGACGGCGAATACGGCGCCTCGGTGCGCGACGAACAGGTGTAATTCCAGAGCTCGGAGAAGCCTCAGGGCACAGGTCCCACCGGGTCTGTGCCCTGTGTGCTGTACATGGGGGAGCGTTCCCGGTTCGCCAAGGCGTAGAAGGCCGCCTCAGTTCCCGCCGTGTGCCCCGTCGAGAACGCAATGGTGATGTTGTATCCGCCCGTGTGCGCGTGCACATCCATGACCTCGCCCGCGAAGAACAATCCGGCGCAGCGCTTGGACTGCATGGTCTTCGGGTCGATCTCCTTCACGTTCACGCCCCCTCCCGTCACGGTGGCCTTCTCGAGCGGGAGCGTCCCCGTGATCGGCAGTTCGAGGTGCTTCAAGGTGTGTGCGACGGCCTCAAGCTGCGCGAGCGAGGCGTGGGCAAGCTGTGTATCGCCGTCCACGCGCGCCTCGGAGAGCACAAACTGCGCAAGCCTCTCCGGCAGATGGTCCTCCAGCTCCGTGCGCAGCCGCCGCTTCGGGTGCGCGTCGCGCGCCCGTCTGAATCGCTCCACCCATTGTTCGAACGGACAGTCCGGCTCCACATCGATGGAAGCCCGAAGCAAAGCGCCAGGTTGATCGCGCAGGGACACTGTCACGTAGTGGCTGGCGCGCAAGGCGGCAGGCCCGCTCAGGCCGAAGTGGGTGAAGACGAGATCGCCCGGCTCGACCGTCAAGCGTTTGGGGCCCCGCCAGATGGAGAGCTCGATGCCTTAGAGGGAGAGCCCTTGAAGAGATCGGTCGCGAATTCGCGGGTGATCCGACGTGAGCGGGACCGCGGTCGGGTACGGCGGCACGACGGTGTGGCCGAGCGCTTCCGCAAATCGGTAGCCATCTCCGGTCGATCCCGTCTGAGGAACGCTCGCGCCGCCCGTCGCAAGGACGCACGCCGCAGCAGGGACGATCTCGCGATTGCCCGTTTCGACGCCCGTCACGCGGCCATCCTGAGCCAGAATGCGCCGAACGGGCGTGTTGAGCCGCGCTTTCACGCCGAGCTGCTCCATGTAGCGAATGACGGCGCGAACCACGGTGCGGGCATCGTCGGACACGGGAAACATCCGCCCGCGGTCCTCTTCTTTCAACCTGACGCCAAGTCGTTCGAAGAACTGAATGATATCCTGATTCGAGAAACGGTGGAATGAAGAGTACAGAAACTTGGGGTTGCCAAGCACGTGCTGCATGAGCTCGGGGATAGGCTTGGCGTTCGTCACGTTGCACCGCCCGCCCCCGGAGATGGCGAGCTTGCGGCCGAGCTTGTCCCCCTTCTCAAGTAGCACCACGGAGGCACCGGCTTCGCGCGCCGCGATGGCCGCCATGAGTCCCGCCGGCCCTCCGCCAATGACCACGACATCTGTCATGCTTCCCGCCTCATTTCTTCCCTGAAGTGTACGAAAAGGCGGGGCCATCGGCAACTCGAGGGGCGTGCGCTAGGCCGCGTGCGAGAGGAGCATGGTCGCGATCCCGACGAGGCAGGCGGCGGAGGCGCTGTAGAGGGTCGGGCGTTCAAGCTGAGGCATGAGGATCCAGGAGAACAGCGCGACAAACACAGGCTCTGAGGCGGCGAGGGTCGCCACAGTGCCGACGGGGATGAGACGCGCGCTCGCGAAGAACAGCACAACGCCAAGCGCGCTCGACGCCCCGGCCGCGAGCAGCCACGGCGACAGGTGGAGGCGGTAGTGGCGCCAGAGCTGCAAGAGCTTTCGCTCCATCGCGAAGCTCACGACACACGCCAGCGTGGCCACCGCGACGTCGATCAGCGCGGCGAGAGAGGCCGGCGCGCCACCAGCCATGGCCGCGCGGCGGAACACGTGCCCGACGCCCTGAAGGCAGGCGGCGGTGACGCCGATCACGGCACCGGACGAGAACAGGGCGCGATCGCGCATGGGGCGCGCCCTATTTTCCAAGGCCAAAAGTGCGATGGCGCACAGCACCCCGAGGAGGCCTGCCGCGACGCGCCATGAGACGGGATCGCCGAGAAAGGCGTAGGCGAGGCATACGGTGACGACGGGGCTCAGCCCTTTCAGCACGGCGCCGCGCACGGCGCCGAGGCGGTGGACCGCGAGGTAGAGCAGGCGCCTGCCGAGAAAGGTGCCGACGACGCCGGATGCGAGGGAAAAGGCGAGGGTTCGCCCGCGCAGGGACATGGGGACAGGATCCCGGTGTCCGATCCCGGCGGCGGTGAGGATCAAAAGCATCGCGAGGCTGGTGGCCAACACGGGAAGAAGCCCGCTGTCGGGCGGCGAGGTATCGGCCTGCCCCTTGCGCAGGCACACGTAGGACAGGGCATAGGCGGCCGCGCTCGCGATGGCGGTCAACAGGCCTGGTGTCGTCACGGTCTCACCTCCGCTCGCGGACAACCCATGTGTATGCGCACGCCCTTTGGCGCAGAACGAAAACGAATGCGGTCGGTCCCAGGTCATTCGGCGCGGTGTTGGCAGGCGGCATCGACGCGGTTTTGGCATTCGGCATGGAAGTTGTTACAATGAATGAGCTACTAGAAAATCGTGCGCGATGAGAGGGATGGATATGGAACCTTTTCGCTTTCATAACCCGACGACGTTGTACTACGGAAAGGGGCAGATCGAAAAGCACCTCGCGGATGAGGTGCTGAAGATTGGACGCCGCGTGCTGCTCCTGTATGGGGGCGGAAGCATCAAGCGGTTTGGCCTGTACGACAAGGTCATGAAGATCCTCCGCGATGCCCAGGTGACCGTGTTTGAGCTGGGCGGGGTCGAACCGAACCCGCGCCTGACGACGGTCTACAAGGGCATTGAGCTGTGTCGGCAAAACCAGATCGATCTCATCCTGGCGGTCGGCGGCGGTTCGGTCTTGGACTGCGGCAAGGCCATCGCCATGGGCGTCAAGTTCGACGGCGACGTCTGGGACATCTATCAGCGCAAAGCCCAGGCCACTGGAGCGCTTCCACTCGGCACCATTCTCACGCTCGCGGCGACGGGATCGGAAATGAACGCGGGCGGGGTCATCACCAACTGGGAGACCAAGGAGAAGCTCGGCGCGGGCTCGCCTTACACGTATCCCGTCTTCTCGTTCTGCGATCCGGAGAACACCTTCACTGTGCCGCGGGACCAGACGGTGTACGGCATCTGCGACATGCTCGCGCATTGCTTCGAGCACTACTTCCACGCCACGACGCACGCGCCGCTGCAGCGCCATCTCATCGAAGCCGTGATGCGCACGATTGTGGAGTACGCGAAGCGCGTCGTGGACAACCCGACCGACTACGATGCGCGCGAGACCATCATGTATTGCAGCACGATGGCGCTGAACGGCATGATTTCGATGGGCATCGCCGGCGACTGGGCCTGCCACGCGATGGAGCACGAGGTGAGCGCCGTCTACGACATTCCGCACGGCGGGGGGCTCGCCATCCTGTTCCCGAACTGGATGGACTACGTGAAGAGCACAGATCCGAGCCGATTTGCGTCGCTCGCGAAAAACGTCTTTTTGGTGGACGGCACGGGCAAGTCGGACGAGGAGCTGGCGGATATCGCCATCGAAAAGGTGCGAGCCTTCTACCGCGAGATTGGTGCACCACAGCGCCTGGCCGACTACGGGATTGGCGACGAGCAGCTCGAGCGCATGGCGTCGCAGGCCGTGCGTTTCGGCGAGATTGGCCGTTTCCGGAAACTCGGTAAGGACGATGTGTTGAACATTTTGCGCGCGAGCCTGTGAACCGCGCCCGCGCAGGCGGGTCATCGCTCATCGCCGCTCACTGGGCGAACGATGGGCTTTGGCCCGCCGACGTGCGCGTTCGTGAACCCACGGTGACATCCCTCTTGCGTTTCCAAAACGTTTTCGGGTATATTGAGGCTGACTCGCGAGCGATCAGATTGTGCATCCGGAAACGTTTTGCAGGCGCAGGAGGCTCGCGAAAGGAGTTTATGCCATGAGAGTCACCATCCGCGATGTTGCACGCGCGGCGGGGGTCTCGGTGACGACTGTGTCGCGGGCCCTGAACGGCGCCGCGGACGTCGGCGAAGAGACCCGCCAGCGAGTCATCGAGGTCGCCAAGCAACTCAATTACCGGCCGAGTCACGTGGCGCGCAGTCTCGTGCTGCGGAAGAGCCAAAACATTGGACTTTTGGTGTCCGAGTTTCGGAAGGGAAGCCATCACTTCCTGTACGACGTCCTGGTCGGCGTGCACGACACGCTTGCGGAGCACGGCTACGATGTCACGCTCGTCAGCACGGACACGGCGCGCCAGCAGCTCGTGAGCTACGTCGATTTTTGTCGAGCCCGCGGGTTGGACGGCGTGATCGTCATGGGCATTCGCTTGGACGATCCGTACGTCGAAGAGGTCGTGGAGTCGTCCCTTCCGAGCGTCGTGATCGATCTGCCGCTCTTGAGCCGGCACTGCGGCTATGTGATGACCGACAACGTCAACGGGGCGCGGTACGCCGTGCGCCACCTGGTCGCGCGGGGATGCAAGCGGATTGGTTTTGTGAACGGGGCGGCGCACGCGGCGGTGAGTCGAGAGCGGCTGCGAGGATTCGAAGAGGCGATGCGCCAGTACGTGGGCGGCTACGATGAACGCGTGGTGGTGTACGCGGACTTCACGCTGGAGGGCGGGCAAAGGGCGCTCGCCGACTTGCTTCGGCGTCATCCGGACGTGGACGGCGTGTTTTTTGCGAGCGACCTCATGGCGATCGGCGGCCTTCAGTATTGCAAAGAAGAGGGAATTCGCGTGCCTCAGGATCTCGCGGTGGTTGGGTTCGACGATATTGACCTGGCGCGATTTGTGTCGCCCCAGCTGACGACGGTGGCACAGCCGCGGTATGAGATGGGCTGCGAAGCCGCAAGCATGCTGATTTCCATGCTTCAGAAAGGCGAGATGCCGTCCGGCACGCTTCTGCCGCCGCAACTCGTGGTGCGCGAGACGGCCTGATCGCGAGAATGGGGGAAACATCATGGATGGATGGGTCATCAAAGAAAACGACCTGTTCTGGTATGGGGACGAAGAAGGCCTGAGCGCGCATGGGGTTGAAAACGTTTCCGGTCACGGCCTGTATACGAGGGACACGCGCGTCCTTTCGGCGCTCGGCTGGCGGATGGCCCCCGACGTGTGGGTGAGGTTGGACGCGGTGGCGGCGTCGGGCGCCGAGTCGGTGTACCGATACACGAATCGCCCGCCGCGCTCCGAGGCCGATCCGGCGCGCGAAAGCCTGCTCGTCGAGCGCAGGCAGCGCGTGGATGGATCGTGTTTTCAAGAAAGCGGTATCGTGCGCAATTTTGGTGATCGCCCGGTGCACCTTGAGCTCGAGTATCAGCTTGCCGCGGACTTTGCCGATATGTTTGAGGTTCGCGGATTTGGCGTGGAACATCCGGAGCGCGAGGTGCGTTCGTTCATCGCCGGAAACGTTTGCGGATTCAACTATCACAGCTCGGATGGGCGCGCGTGGGAGACCCGCGCGGAGCTCGCCGTGGCCACAGGGCCGGAAGGCGAACAGAGCCGCGCACCTTCGGTCGCCTGGAGCGATGCGCCTGGAGCCCTTTGCGGGCGCTGCCCCATTACGGTGATGCCGGGAGGTGCCGTGGCCTGGACGCTCACCGTGACGCCTGTGGTGGAGGATCCTGCGGCGGTCGTTCACGGGGTGGGCAGCGCAGGGGACGTCTTGTGTGTTTCCGAAAACGTTTCCAGAAAGACGGCGCCTCGCCCGGCTTCTGGCGACGGCGCGGGAGCGGAATCCGCCCTTGTGGCGTGCGTGTCGGCGCCTGGCGCATGGCTCGATGACGCACCGTCTGTGGCGGGCGACGACGCTTTTCGCAGGTGGTACGAGCAAGGGATGCGCGACCTTCGCATGCTCCAATCCGATTTCGGGTTTGGCCCGTTTCTCGTGGCTGGCGTCCCCTGGTACGCTGTGCCGTTCGGGCGTGACAGCCTGATTGCGGCCAGACAAATCCTCTCGGCTGCGCCCGAAATTGCGCGCGGAACCCTTGCGACGCTGGCCTCCTTCCAGGGCCAACGGGAGGACCGGAGCCGCGATGAACAGCCAGGCAAGATCCTGCACGAACTCCGAGACGGCGAGCTCGCCCGCACGGGACGCGTTCCCTTCCGGCCGTACTACGGCAGCATCGACGCCACGCCGCTGTTCCTCATCCTGCTCGCCGACTACTGGCGGTTCACGGCGGATGAGCGGTTCATCGAGCGCATGCTTCCGCACGCGGAGCGGGCCCTCCGTTGGATGCAGACGTACGGCGATCGCGACGGAGATGGATTTCTCGAGTACGAGCGAGAAGCGGAGGGCGGGATCGCCAATCAGGGATGGAAGGATTCCGGCGACTCCATGGTGCACGCGGACGGGAGCCTGGCGCGAGGGCCGATAGCCCTGGCTGAGGTGCAGGCCTATGCGCACAGGGCGTACGAGGCGTGGAGCGACATGTATCGCGAGATGGGCGAGGGAAAGAAGGCGGACGAGCTGAAAGGCCGTGCGGAAGAGCTGCGCGCGCGGTTCCTGCGCGCATTCTGGTTGCCCGACAAGGGCGAGATCGCCATGGCCCTCGATGGCTGGAAGCGTCCGCTTTCCGTCGCGTCGTCGAACATGGGCCAGGTGCTGTTGAGCAACCTGTTGCCGCCCGAGCTGGCGGAGGTCGTGGCGCGGCGGGTGGTGGACGAGGACATGTTCTCGGGCTTTGGCATTCGCACGCTCTCCGCGAAGGAGCGCCGCTACAATCCGATGAGCTACCACAATGGGTCCGTTTGGCCGCACGACACGAGCCTGATTTTCGCGGGTCTCGTGCGCCAGGGCGCGTGGACCGAGGCGGAGCGGGTTTTCGAGGGGCTGATGCGCGCGCAGGCGCACTTTCCGCATCACCGCCTGCCGGAGTTGTTCTGCGGGTTTTCGCGGGACGAGTCCCCGCGGCCGGTGCCTTACCCGGTGTCCTGTTCGCCGCAGGCGTGGGCGGCGGCGGTGCCGGCCATGGTGCTGGAAAGCCTGCTCGGATTCCGCCCCGACGCACCTCGAGGCGAGATCGCGCTGTGCCCGCGGCTCCCCGAGGGCATGAAGGAGCTCGTGGTCAGGGGCCTTCGCGCGGGGCGTGGCACGTTGTCCGTGTCGGTGACGCGAACGGAGACAGGCGTGGCCGTCGACATTCTGGAGAACAGCACGGGACTCGACGTCACCCTTGAACGCGGCGCGAAGGAGGTGATGTCGGCCGGCTGATGGCGGAGTCGGCGGAGTGGCGGGAATTCGAAGGCCAAGGCATGTGGCGAAGAGGTGGGGTCAAATTGAAACCACGGGAGGTCAAACGACACATGAAAAAGCAAATGCTCGGCATGGCAGGAGCGGCCGTGATCGCCCTGGGGGCGGTCACAGCGTGTGGTCAGGCGCAGAATGCGCCGTCCAACGGCGGGAGCGTGGGCAGTGCGTCAGCTGCGCCCGTGCATCTGACGCTTGGGATGTGGGCGTCGAGCCCGGCGGAGAAACAGCTCGTGCAGCGCCAGGTCGCCCTGTTTGAGAAGGAAAATCCAAACATCAAGGTCAGCATCCAGGTCATCACCGGCAACTACCTTCAGGCGCTCCAGCCGATGCTGGCCGCGCACGACGCGCCGGACATCTTCTACGTCGATTCGTCGTACGCTCCGACGCTCGAGGCCTCGGGAGCGATTATGCCGCTCGACAGCTTTATCAAGGCGGATCACGTGGATCTGTCCGATTTCCAGAAGAATCTCTTGGACGCGTTCACCTGGCAGGGGCACATCTACGGCCTGCCGAAGGACATGAACACCATGGCGCTGGAGTACAACCCCGCGCTGTTGGCGAAAGCCGGGATTCAGGCGCCGCCGAAGACGTTCGCCGAATTCGATCAGGACGCGGCTAAGCTCAAGGCGAAGGGCATTGTGCCGCTCGACATGCCGATCGACGTGGCGCGCTACTATCCCTTCGTCGTGGACATGGGCGGGAGCTATTACAACAAGGCCAAAAACCAGGCCACGTTCACGAGCAAGGCCAACGTGCCTGGCCTGACCTGGTTCATGAAGGAGATGGAGAGCGGCAACTTCGTGACGCCCCAGAATCAGGGCGGATCATGGGCGGGGGTGCCGTTTGCGGAGGGCAAGGCCGCCATGGCCCTCGAGGGCGCCTGGATTGTGCCGTTCATGCAGCAGACCGCGCCCAAGATGAAGTATGAGATCGCGGACTTCCCGTCGCTCGCGGGGCATGACGCCAACATGCTGTTCACGGTGGCGTACGAGATGTCGAAGTACACCAAGAACCCGGATGCGGCTGCGAAGCTCTTGTTCTTCATGACGGGCAAAGAGGCGCTGAAGATGACGGCCGACTCCGGCCTGGCCATCCCCTCGCGCACCAGTGAACAAGGCGAATTTCTGAAGAAATATCCGTCCTACAAGGCGTTTGTCGATGGGCTGAAGGGCGCCATCCCGTACCAGTTCGGCACGCTCGGCCAAAACTTCCTCGACGCCATCAACAACGCGACGCAGGAGGGCATTTTGAAGAAAGAGCCTGCCCAGCAGGTCTTGAGCCAGGCGCAGCAGACGCTCGCTTCGCAGATGAACGACTGAGGTGCGGGGCGGCGGGGCGTGCATCTGCTCCGCCGCCGCACGGAGGAGGGGTGCGCATGAGCGTCGCCAACGCCCGAATGCCGCGAGCTTCGGGGTACAGAAGGCGCTTTCGCTGGAACGTCGTCGAACAGGCGCTCGCGGGATACCTGTTCATCCTGCCCGCCATCGTGGAACTCGTGGTATTCTTGCTGGGGCCGATTGTGTACGCCTTCGTCATCAGCTTCAAGCATTTTTCGTATCTCGATCCGCTGGACGCTCATTTTGTCGGATTTCTCAATTATGTTCATTTGTTCGAAGACCCCGTGTTCCTGCGGGCGCTGTGGAACACCACCGTCTACGCCCTCGTCGTCGTGCCTGTGCAGACCGCCATCGCGCTGATGTTGGCCGTGATCGTCAACCGCATTCGCGGAAAGACGCTGTTTCGCGTGATCTACTACCTCCCGTCGATCACGTCGACGGTCGGCGTGGCCGTGATCTTCAGCTTCCTGTTCCAGCCCAACGGGCTTTTGAACCGGTTGTTGTACCTGCTGTTTCACGTGCAAGGCCCAGATTACTTCAACAGCCCGGTGTTTGCGTTTCCCGCCATTATGGCGGTGGCCGTGTGGACGACGGCAGGACAGTTCATGGTGATCTACCTGGCTGCGCTGCAGGAGATTCCAGAGGAACTGTATGAGGCCGCGGCCATCGATGGCGCGGCAGGCTACACCATGTTGCGCTACATCACCATCCCTTCGCTGCGGCGGACGACCTTTTTGGTCGTCGTGCTCGGCATGATCGGCGCGTTTCAGGTGTTCGACCTCGTCTACGTCATTTCAAGCGCGAGCTCACTGCCGCAGCAGTACACCATGACCGTGGTGCTCGACCTTTTTGAAAAAGGGTTCCGCACCATGCAGATGGGCTATGCATCGGCCATGGGCTTCGTCCTGTTTGCCATCATCCTGGTGCTGACACTGATTCAGCAACTCTGGCTCGGAAGGGAGGATGCGTGATGCGCGCCGCCTCTCCGCGACACGCTCGCTCTTGGCGCAGAGCGGGCCTGGGGATGTACGTGCTTGCTGTGGTCTACGCGGCCATTTCGCTGGTGCCGTTTCTTTGGTCGATTTACACGTCGGTCAAGCCCACTTCGGAAGTGTTTCAGCTCTTCGTGCCCTGGCGCACGTTGACGCTGTCCAGCTATACCTCCATCCTGCACAACTTCCCGTTTGGACGCTGGTTTCTCAACAGCGCCATTGTGGCCTTCATCGTCACCGCCGGGAACCTGGCGGTCAATACGCTTGCCGGCTATGCGTTTGCGCGGCTGCGTTTCCCGGGGCGAGGACTTCTGTTTTACGTGTTCCTTGGCGTGATGATGATTCCGGGCCAGGTCGTGCTCGTGCCCATTTACATGTTGCTCGCCAACCTCGGCTGGATCAACTCCTACGTGGGGCTCACCGTTCCGTTTTTGCTGAGCTCCACCATGGTGTTCCTATCCAGACAGTTCTTTCTCGGGATCCCGAAGGAGCTCGAGGAAGCGGCTCGCATCGACGGCCTGGGTCACTTCGGCATGTTTTTTCGCATCATGTTGCCGCTCGCCCGGCCCCTGCTCGCCGCCCAGACCATCCTGACGTTTCAGGGGAACTGGAACTCCTTTCTCTGGCCGCTGCTCATCGGGCAGACGACCAACATGTACACGCTGCCCGTCGGCCTCAACTCCTTCTACGGGCAGTACAACGCGTACTGGAACAGCGTGATGGCAGGCATGGTGCTGCTCACGGTTCCCATGATGGTCGTCTTCGTCATCTTTCAACGCCAGTTCATCCAGGGCGTCTCGCAGGCCGGGCTCAAGGGTTGATCGCCCGGTCGCTGGGCGCATGAAAAAGGGGCTCCCTCGTGGGAGCCCCTTTTTGACGGATCGCGCACGTCGCATCAAGCGCGCTGCTCGCGCATGAAGTTGCGCAGCACCGTCTGCAGGATGCCGCCGTTGCGGTAGTAGTCCACCTCGATGTCGCTGTCCAGCCGCACGAGCGCTTGGAACGTGAAGGTCGATCCGTCCTCGCGCGTGACCTCGACGGTGACCGTCTGCCGCGGTTTCAGGTCGTTCGACAGGCCTTGGATGTTGTAGGTTTCACGCCCCGTCAAGCCGAGCGTCTCCGCGTTCTGTCCATCGATGAATTCGAGCGGCAGCACGCCCATGCCCACCAGGTTGCTGCGGTGGATGCGCTCGAAGCTCTCCGCGATCACGGCCTTGACACCAAGCAGGTACGTGCCCTTCGCCGCCCAGTCGCGCGACGAACCGGTTCCGTACTCCTTACCCGCGATGACCACCAGCGGCGTGCCGTCTGCCTTGTATTTCATCGCCGCGTCGTAAATCGGCATGACTTCGCCCGTGGGGAAGTAGGTCGTGTAACCGCCCTCCGTGCCAGGCGCCACCTTGTTGCGGATGCGGATGTTGGCGAACGTGCCCCGCATCATGACCTCGTGGTTGCCGCGCCGGGAGCCGTACGAGTTGAACTCATGCGGCTTGACGCCCTTTTGCTGCAGGTACTGGCCAGCCGGGCTCGACGGTGCGATGCTGCCGGCGGGAGAGATGTGGTCGGTCGTGACCGAATCGCCCAGGTAGGCGAGCACCCGCGCGCTCTGAATGGGCTGGATGTCGGGCACTTGTTCCGACAGGCCCTCGAAGAACGGCGGCTCCTGGATGTAGGTGGAATTCGGATCCCACTCGTACAGCTCGCCCTTCGGGACGTCCAGCTGATTCCACCGCTCGTTCCGGTTGAACACGCTCTCGTATTCCTTCTTGAACATCTCCGGATTGATGATCTGGCGGATGACCGCCTGGATCTCCTCGTTCGACGGCCAGATGTCCCTCAGGAACACGTCGTTGCCGTCGGCGTCCTTGCCAATCGGCTCGTTGACGAGATCGATGTCGACCGTGCCAGCGATGGCGTACGCCACGACGAGCGGCGGCGACGCGAGGTAGTTCGCGCGCACCAGCGAGTGGATGCGCCCCTCGAAGTTGCGGTTGCCGGACAACACGGCGGACACGAGGAGATCGTTCTCCTGAATCGCCTTCGCCACTTCGTCGGGCAGCGGACCGCTGTTGCCGATACACGTCGTGCAGCCGTAGCCGACAATATCAAAACCGAGCTTCGAGAGCGGCTCGAGCAGTCCGGCGCGCTCGAGGTAATCGCTCACCACGCGCGATCCGGGCGCGAGCGACGTCTTGACATACCGAGGCGTCTTCAGGCCCTTTTCCACCGCCTTCTTGGCGAGCAGCCCGGCGCCGATCATTACGGACGGGTTCGAGGTGTTGGTACAGCTCGTGATGGCTGCGATCACGACCGCACCGTGTTGGATCTCGTCCTGCTGACCGTCCGGATACTTGACGACCGCCTTCTTGTCTCGATCCCCCGCGAGCCCAAAGCCTCCCTCCGACACCGGCTTCTCAAGCGCGGCCTCGAAGTTTTGCTTCATATCGGAGAGGAAGATTTTATCCTGCGGCCGCTTCGGACCCGCCATCGTCGGCTGAACGGAGCCGAGATCGAGCTCCAGCGTGTCGGTGAAGACCGGATCCGGCATATCGTCGGTGCGGAACATGCCCTGTGCCTTCGCGTACGCCTCGACGAGCTGGAGAAGCGACTCGTCGCGCCCTGTCAGGCGGAGATAGTCGAGCGTCGCCTGGTCGATGGGGAAGAAGCCCATCGTTGCGCCGTACTCGGGCGCCATGTTGGCGATGGTCGCGCGATCCGCCACGCTGATGTTGGAGAGGCCAGCGCCGTAGAACTCCACGAACTTGCCGACCACGCCCTTTTTGCGCAGCATGTTCACGACGGTCAGCGCCAGGTCGGTGGCCGTCGCGCCCTCGGGCAATTTGCCCGTCAGCTTAAAGCCGATGACCTCGGGCTGGACGAAGTAGAGGGGCTGGCCGAGCATGCACGCCTCCGCCTCGATACCGCCGACGCCCCAGCCGAGCACGCCCACGCCGTTGATCATCGTGGTGTGCGAGTCGGTGCCGACGAGGCTGTCCGGGAAGACCACCTGTTCCCCGTCGACCGTGCGCTCCTGCACGACGCGGGCGAGGTATTCGAGGTTCACCTGGTGGACAATGCCCATGCCTGGCGGAACCGCGCGGAAGCTGTCGAATGCCGTCTGCGCCCAGCGAAGGAAGCGGTAGCGCTCTTCGTTCCGCTCAAATTCCTTTGCGATGTTGAATTCGAGAGCCTCTTTGGAGCCAAATGCGTCCACCTGCACGGAGTGGTCGATGACGAGATCGACCGGGATGAGCGGGTTGATCCGCTTCGGATTGCCCCCGAGCTTGTGCATAGCGGTGCGCATGGCGGCGAGGTCCACGACGACCGGGACGCCCGTGAAATCCTGGAGCAGAATGCGAGCAGGCTTGAAGGGCACCTCGGACTTCGCCGGGTTTTCCGCGTTCCAGTTGGCCAGTTCGCGCACGTGTTCCTCCGTGATGACGCGGCCATCGTACTGGCGGAGGACCGATTCGAGAAGAATTTTGATGGAAATGGGGAGGCGAGAAATGTCGGCCACGCCCTGCTCTTGAAGAGCATTCAGGCGGTAGTACGTGTACGACTTCCCGCCAACGGTGAGGGTCTGTTTGGATTGAAACAGATTGGCGCCCACCTTGACTCACTCCTTCTACCTGGGTTCTGCCTCTATTTTGCGACGCGACCCTCGAATCTGTCGAATCCTCATCCAGATTGCCGATACCGATATCGAAAACCTGCGATGAAAGCGGGCGAGGGTTTGGAAGCGTTCGCATGAGACAAGTCCTCTGTCACTCTACTACCATGGAGGGAATTGCGCAAGGCGCGCCGCCTCGGGGCAGCGCTCGGCAGGAAGACAAAAGCGCCCGGCCTTCTGGCCGGGCGCGGGGCCACCCCTTATCCTCGATTGAGCAAAAGGACGAGCATCGAAACCAAGGAAAAACAGGCGCTGATCAGGTACACCACCGTCACGGTCTGCACCTGTGTCAGGCCGAGGCGCAACAGCCAGTGATGCACGTGATTTTGGTCAGGCTTGTACACCGGGCGCCCCGCGCGGGCCCGAAGAAACACGACGCGCACCGCGTCGAAGATCGGCACGCCGAGCGCGAGAATGGGTACGCCGATGGACACGACGGTCGCCGATTTGAAGGCGCCGATGGACGCGATGGAAGCGAGCAGGTAGCCGAGCACCGTCGACCCCGCGTCGCCCATGATGATGCGGGCCGGGTAGAAGTTGTGCCGCAAAAAGCCGACGGCTGCGCCCGTCACGGCGATGGCAAACCAAGCCGACGACACGTCGCCTTTGATGAGCGCCACAAAAAACAGCGTCGTCGCCGAGATGGCTGCGATGCCGGCCGCGAGACCATCCACGCCGTCCAGGAAGTTGAACACGTTCGTGACGCCCACAATCCAAAGCAACGTGAGGAAGAGCGAAAGATAAGGGGGAATGGCCACGAAGTGATGGCCGTCGAACGGAGATGTGAAGCCTTGAATCGCGCCCCCAAACAGCGGGACCATGAGCGCCGCAAGAATCTGCACCACAAACCGGATGCCAACGGAGAAGTCCTTGCCCCTCGTCTTGTGATAGTCGTCCAGAAGCCCAATGACAAAGAGCATGGTGGCGCCGATCACGACGCCGATATACGGTGTGTGCAGCCAGTTCTTCCACAGCGCGCCGGCGAGGCATGCGCCGATGACCCCGGCGAAGATGGCCGCGCCTCCGAGCAGCGGCAGCGGATCTCGATGGATCTTTCGCTCGTTCGGCAGGTCCACAAAACGGTATCGGAGAGCCAGTTTTCTCATGGAAGGCGCCAGCAGGTAGGCGAGCGCAAAAGCGACAAGTCCCGACAGCCAAAGGGGCATACGTGTCTCTCCCTAGCTCGTGTCATTCCACGGCAATTATACTAAACAAGGCCCTCGGGGGCTATACTGCAATCTGTGTCTTTTTAGGGATCGAAGTATGTCAGTTGGATGACAAATGGCGCCCAACCATTGTATTTCGCCGTTCGCTTTGCAAACATAGTGAGCGGAAACCACCGCAACGCGCGGCGATAGGCGGCATTCGCGGCCTGATGGCGAAGGATGTGATGATCCGTTGCAAGCAAACGGCGTAGTGTATCAAGAACCGCCCAAAGGTGTCGAGTCCGCGCGGGCTACGCTTCGCGATTACTTATCGATCATGAAGTGGGGCATCACCATCGCCAATCTGATGGCGACCTTTGCGGGCTTGTGGGTGGCCTCCGCCGGTCATCCGCCCCTTGCAATCATGTTGCTCACGCTGCTTGGCACGATGTTCGTGGTGGCTGGCGGCGCAGCGCTCAACAACTTTTACGATCGCGACATCGACCAGCGCATGCCGCGGACCAAGATGCGCGCCGTCGCGCGCGGCAAGGTCCATCCGGGCGCAGCGCTTGCCATAGGCCTTGGGATGAGCGCTTTGGGCCTCGTCATCTTGCTCGTGGGCGTCAACTGGCAGTCGGCTTTGTGCGCGTTCGTCGGCCTGTTCGTGTATTCGTATCTGTACACGGTGTGGTTCAAGCGCCACACCACGCTCAACACGGTGCTTGGCGGCGTGTCGGGCGCCATGCCGCCGCTCATCGGCTGGGTGGCCGGGAGCGGGGGTTCGCTCTCGCTGGCCGCTTGGTGCTTGTTTTTCACGTTCTTTTTGTGGCAGCCGCCGCACTTCCTTCCGCTCGCCATGAAAAAGACCGAGGATTACCGCGCGGCAGGCGTCCCCATGCTGCCTGTGGTTCGCGGCTTCCGCGAGACGAAGCGGCAAATCGTCATCTATACGGCCGCCATGGTGCCGGTCTCCCTGATGCTGACGGTGCTCGGAGCCGAAGGTTGGCTGTACTTCATTGTCATGGGTGCGCTTGGCATCTGGTTCTTGTACTTGGCGGTCAAGGGCCTTTTCACCCCGCCCGACAAGGATATGGCTTGGGCCAACCAGGTCTTCCGCTTCTCGCTCATTTACCTGACGGCGCTCTGCATCGTCTCGGTCCTGTCGGTGTCCATCATCTGAGCGTGTTCCGAAAGCCTCTGCGGCCGAACACAGGCCCGCAGGGGCTTTCTCGTATTGACAGGCCGGTGAGACTCCGGTTTGCTAGAGGTGTAAACGGTTACGACGTGCGCGCCCTGGTCGCACACCGGCGCGGCGCTCTGGATGGGTTTCTTGGATTTCACTTGTGAAAGGATGTTGCACACATGAAAGCTGCGCGCCTGCTCGCGTTTCGCACGCCCTTTGTCATCGAGACGGTGTCCGATCCCGCCCCTGGCCCGGAAGACGCGATCGTGCGCGTTCGAGCCGCGGGGGTCTGCCGCAGTGACGTCCACATCTGGCAAGGGGAGCTCGCCTGGGTCGGGATTCGACCACAGCTGCCCGTCACGCTCGGGCACGAGTTCGGCGGCGAGGTTGTGGCCGTCGGGTCGAGCGTCCGGCGGTTTCGGGAAGGCGATCGCGTCACGGTCCCGTTCCACAACGGCTGCGGGCGCTGTCCGCAGTGTCAGGCTGGGCGCTCCAACCTGTGCGACGAGTTCGGCTTCTACGGTGCCACGTACGACGGGTGCTTTGCGGAGTACGTGCGGGTCCCCAACGCGGACTTTAACCTGATCCGCTTGCCAGACGAGATCGACTTTGTCACGGCCGCTGCGATGGGCTGCCGCTACATGACGGGCTTCCACGCGGTTATCCGCGGCCGCGTGCAGCCGGGCGAGTGGGTCGCGGTGCACGGGGCGGGCGGCGTCGGTCTCTCGGCCATTCAGACGGCGCATGCCCTCGGCGCTCAGGTCATCGCGGTGGACATCGACGACGAAAAGCTGGAGAAGGCGAAAGTGGAAGGCGCTTCGGTCACCATCAACAGCCGCCGCGAGGAGCGGGTGTTCAAGGCCATCAAGCAGGTCACCAAAGGCGGCGCACACGTGAGCATCGACGCGCTCGGGCTCGCGGAGACGGTGTTCAACTCCGTTCGCTGCTTGCGCAAAGGCGGGCGCCATGTCCAGGTGGGGTTGACGTCGGCCGCCGAACAGGGGATGGTCGCGCTGCCTGTCGACATCATGACGACGGCCGAGATCGAGTTCATCGGGAGTTTTGGCAACCCGCACGTGGCGTTTGACGGCTTGCTCCAGCTGATTGCGGCCGGCAGGCTCAGGCCGAAGGCCCTCGTGGAGCGCGAGGTGCGCCTCGCCGAGATCAACGACGTGTTTGAGCGCATGATCCAGTTTCAGACCAAGGGCTTCAACGTGATCACGTCGTTCGCGTGAATCGGCGCCAACGGCGCGTGAATGGGAGGGACGACCGTGCAGACTCGAGCCGCCGTGCTCATGGAAATGGGGGCAAAGCCGCCCTATCGCTCGACGAAACCGCTTCGCCTGGAGACGCTCGACCTCGCGCCGCCCGGGCCAGGCGAGGTGCTCATCCGCGTCCGGGCCGCCGGGTTGTGTCATTCGGACCTGTCGGTCATCGAGGGCGCCCGGCCGCGGCCGATGCCCATGGCGCTGGGCCACGAGGCAGCGGGCGAGGTGGTGGAACTCGGGGAAGGGGTGACGGACCTTGTCCCGGGCGATCACGTCGTCTGCGCCTTTGTCCCAAGCTGCGGCCACTGTGGACCCTGTCAGGAGGGCCGCCCGGCGCTGTGTGAACCGGGCGCCGAGGCGAATGCCCGCGGCACGCTGCTCTCCGGCGCGCGGAGGCTGAGCCTTCGCGGAGAGCTCATTCATCACCACCTCGGCGTCTCCGCCTTCAGCGAGTACGCCGTCGTCTCGCGCCGCTCGCTCGTGAAAATCGATCCATCGCTGCCGTTTGAGCACGCGGCGCTGTTTGGCTGCGCGGTCATGACGGGGGTCGGCGCGGTCGTCAACACGGCGCGCGTTCCTGTGGGTGCGTCCGTGGGCATCGTCGGGCTTGGCGGCGTCGGCCTCGCGGCGCTCCTCGGCGCGGTGGCCTCGTCGGCCAGGCTAATCGCCGCCATCGATGTGAATCCCGAAAAGCTCGCGTTTGCGCGGAAGCTCGGCGCGACCCACGTGTACGACGCGCGCGATCCCGCGGTCATCGACCAGGTGCGCGCGGACTCGGCGGGCGGCCTGGAGTACGTGTTCGAGACCGCGGGCGCCGTGGCGGCCATGCGAACGGCCTTTGCGGTGACGCGGCGAGGTGGGACCACGGTCACGACGGGGCTGCCTCACCCCAGTCACGAGTGGCGCGTGCCGCAGGTGCTTCTGGCCGCCGAGGAGCGCACCATCCGGGGCTCGTACGTGGGCAGCTGCATTCCGTCTCGCGACATCCCGCGCTTTATCGCCCTGTTTCAGCAGGGCAAGCTCCCCGTCGACCAGCTGATTACCGACGTGATCGATCTCGACGCCATCAACGAGGGGTTTGACCGCCTCGCCGCGGGGGAGGCGGTGCGCATCGTCGTGCGCATGCCGGGCGCCTGATCCGCGTATTGGTTGAAGGACGGGCTCACGTTCGGTAAGATCCGTCTTGGGACCTCATCAAGTAGCGGGGAGACGAGAGTATGTATCGTCGCTGGGAGACGAAGCCGGTTCGCGTCGGCGACGTCGTGATCGGCGGAAATGATCAGGTCATTGTGCAGAGCATGACGACGACCAAGACGGCGGACGTCAAGGCGACGGTGGAGCAGATTCACCGCCTGGAAGACGCGGGCTGCCAGGTCGTCCGCGTGACGGTCAATAACCGCGAGGCTGCTGAGGCTATCAAGGAAATCAAGCGGCAGATCCATATTCCGCTTGTCGCAGATATCCACTTCGACCATCGGCTCGCGCTCGAAGCCATCAAGAACGGCGTCGACAAGGTGCGCATCAACCCGGGCAACATCGGGAAGCGCGAGAAGGTCGAGGAAGTCGTCAAAGCGTGCAAGGAGCGCGGAATTCCCATCCGCATTGGGGTGAACGCGGGTTCGCTCGAGAAACATATCCTCGAGCGCTACGGCTATCCGACCGCGGAGGGCATGCTCGAGAGCGCGGAACACCACGTGAAAATCCTCGAGGACCTCGACTTCGACGACATCGTCATTTCGATGAAGGCCTCGGACGTGCCGCTCGCGATTGAGGCGTATCGGCTGGCCGCGGAGCGCTTCCGCTACCCGCTGCATCTCGGCATCACCGAGTCGGGCACAATGTTTGGCGGCACCATCAAGAGCGCCGCAGGTCTCGGGACCTTGTTGCACATGGGGATTGGCAACACCATCCGGGTATCGCTCTCGGCGGACCCGGTTGAAGAAGTGAAGGTCGCGCGCGAGCTGTTGAAGGTATTTCACATCGTGTCCGATGCGGTGACCATCGTGTCGTGTCCGACGTGCGGGCGGATCGACATCGATCTCATCAGCATCGTGAACGAGCTCGAGGACTACGTGCAGAACATCCGTGCGCCCATCAAGGTCTCGGTCTTGGGCTGCGCGGTCAATGGCCCGGGCGAGGCGCGCGAGGCGGACATTGGCATCGCGGGTGCGCGCGGCGAGGGGCTGTTGTTCCGGAAGGGGCAGGTCGTGCGCAAGATTCCTGAGGCGGACCTCCTGACGGAGCTCAAGAAAGAAATTGACACCATGGCGAAGCGATACGCGGAGACAGGTTCCATTTGGTGAGCGAAGGCGCGCCCAACTGTCGCGATGTGCGGCAGGCGGGCGCGCCGTTTGTCTTCCGGCGGCTCGCCGGTGCATCCGCAGAGCTCAGTACCAGCTCTTGTGGTGCGAATGCATGTGGCCGTGCATGCCGTAGTGGGACGATCCCGACTTGACGTCCTCGTAGTGCTTGCTCGGAATCTTCAGCACCTGGCCAGGGTAAATCATGTTGGGGTTTTTGATGCCGTTGGCCCGGACGATGGCCGAAACCGTCGTGTCGTATTTGACCGCGATGTTGCCGAGCGTATCCCCCGGTTGCACGATGTACTTGACCATGGTCACTCCTCCTCCTGTTGGGGTTCATTCCACGGTATGCGCATGTGCCGGGACGTGCCGAGGATGGAAGCCTAGAACCAGTTGCATTCGAGGCTCTCGTCCGATATGCTTGCTTTATCATATTAGCGAAGTAAAGAGCGCCGGTTGGCGCAGATGGCGTGGAGGCTTACGACGCATGGATGTCACGGGAAGCGTGTGGGGCGCACAGGCGTGGCAGGCGGTCCGCGGGTTTGCGGATCGCCCGCCAGGGATGCAGGACGGGTATCCCGATTTTGCCAAGCGCCGCAGGGCGGTGGAGAGCCGCCTTCTCTCGTTTGTCGAGGAAGCGGGCTATGAGCCCGTCACGAGCGGGCTGTTCGAATATGTGGACACGTTGCTCAGGGCGAGATCGCCAGAGTCCAGCCGCGACTGGATCCGGCTGTTCGATGGAGGGGGACACGCCGTGGCCCTTCGCCCGGAGATGACGCCCTCCATCGCCCGCATGGCGGCCCCGCGCGTCGCTGCCATGCGGGCACCTATCCGGTGGTGTTACTGTGAGCGGGTGTACCGCCGCACGGACGATCCGGCCTCGCTGTCGTGGGCGAGCGGCAAGGCGGCGGAGTCGACGCAGGTCGGCATCGAACGCATTGGCGACGAGGCGAGCGTCGAGGTGGACATGGAGGTGTTGCGCCTGTTGCACGCGGCGAGCGCCGCGGCGGGCGTCAGAAATCACCGGATTGTCGTCAGTCACGCCCGATTCGTGCCGCGCCTGTTGGACGCGCTGGGCGTGCCCCATTCCGCGAGCCGCGCGCTGCAAAGCTGCCTGACGAGCGGCAACTACGTCCAGTTCCGCGAGCTCTGGCAGCGTCACGCGGCGAAGGACGAGGATCTCCTTGCGCATCTGCTCGCGTGGTCGCCTGCGGAGTTCGAGTCGGCAAAGCGCCCGCGCGAGGCGTCGGCCGCCGAGCTCGAAGCCCTGTTGAACACGGCGCGCGATTCGAGCGCGGCTTTGGACGTCCGGGAGGCTTGGCAGTACCTCTGCCGCTTGGCCGACGCGCTTGCGGCGTCGGGCCTCGCCGCCGACGTCATCACGTTCGACCTCGCGCTCCATCGCGAGCTCGACTACTACACGGGGGTCGTCTTCGAGATGTTTGCGCCGGGCGTGGGTGCGCCCATCGCGCAGGGCGGGCGGTATGACGAGCTGTTGGCTCAGTTTGGCGCAGGCGCCCCGGCCATCGGCTTCGCGTTCGAGGTGGAGCGCGTCATGGCCGTCCTCGAGGCCCAGGAACAGGAGGGAAGCGCATGTTGACCGTCGCGATGGCCAAGGGCCGCACGTTGGACGATGTGGTGCCCCTTTGGGAAGAGGCCGGCATTGCCTATCCGCGCGACTGGGACGAAAGCCGCGCGCTCGTCTTCGAAATCCCGTGGCGCGACGCTTCCCTGCGCTATCTCCTCGCGAAACCGGCCGACGTGCCGACCTACGTCGCCTATGGCGTGGCCGATCTCGGCGTGGTCGGCAACGACATCCTGCTCGAACAAGAGCGCGAGATGTACGAGCTCTTCGATCTCGGCGTGGCCCGCTGCAAGCTCTGCGTCGCCGGGCGCGAGGAGGAGCGGCGCCACGCCCCGAGGCGCGTCGCGACGAAGTATCCGAAGCTCGCCGACCGCTACTTTCGCAGCCAAGGCCATCAGGTGGAAATTGTGCCACTCGCCGGGTCCATCGAGCTGGCGAGCGTGATCGGGCTCACGGACCGCATCTTCGATCTCGTCCAGACCGGGGAGACGTTGCGGGCGAACGGGTTGGTCGTGTTCGACGAGGTGCTCGACATCTCCGCGAGGCTTGTCGCCAATCGATCGAGCTATCGAATGAAACACGCCGAAATTTCGGCTTGCCTCCATGCGCTCGAGGCGGCCGCCGCGAGGAGGAATGGACATGCGCCTTGATCGGGTGGACGTGATCGAACAGGATGCCTTCGCCTGGGAGCGTGCGACGGGGGGCGGCGCGGACGTTTGGGCGAAGGTGGCGCGGATCGTGGAAGAGGTGCGCGCGGGCGGCGATGATGCGCTGAGACGCCTCACGCAGGCGTTGGACGGCGTCGACGCGCCGCTTCGCGTGCCGCAGGAGGCGATGGAGGCGGCATTTCGCGGCCTCGCTCCGGAGCTCAGGGAGGCGCTCGCGCGCGCGGCGGACCGGATCAGGCGGTTTCACGAGGCGCAGCGGCCCGAGGATCTGCTGGTGCAGGGCGAGGACGGGGAGACGCTGGAAATGGTGTGGCGGCCCATCCACCGCGTCGGCGTGTATGCGCCCGGCGGGCGAGCGGCGTATCCGTCGACCGTCCTGATGGACGTGATTCCGGCGCAGGTGGCGGGCGTGCGCTCCATCGCGCTCGTCTCTCCGCCCGGGCCAAACGGGCTTCCCCATCCGGCCGTCCTCGCCGCGGCGCACCTCGTCGGCGTCGAGGAGATGTACGCCGTCGGCGGCGCGCAGGCCATCGCGGCGCTTGCCTACGGCACGCAGACCATCAGGCGGGTGGACAAGATCGTCGGGCCAGGCAACCTGTACGTGGCGACGGCCAAGCGGATGGTGATGGGCGACGTCGGGATCGACAGCATTGCCGGACCCACCGAGGTGGTGGTGGTTGCGGACGATTCGGCGAATCCGGCGTACGTGGCGGCGGACATGCTCGCGCAGGCGGAACACGACGTCGAGGCGGGGGCGGTGTGCCTGTCGCCGTCGCGGGCGTTGCTCGAGCGGGTGCATGAGGAGATCGTGGCGCAAGTCGCGCGCTTGCCTCGCGCCGAGATCGCCCGGGAAGCGCTCCAAAGGCACGGGGCGCTCGTCCACGTGCGGAGCCTCGAACATGCGCTGGATCTCGTCAACGACATGGCGCCCGAGCACGTGGAAATCATGACGCGCGATCCGCGGGCTCTGCTTCGACATCTGTCCACGGCCGGCGCCGTGTTTCTGGGGCCGTACACGCCGGAGCCGGTCGGCGATTATTTTGCCGGGACGAACCACGTTCTGCCCACGCATGGCAGTGCGCGTTTCTCGAGCGGCCTTGGCACCATCGACTTTCTGCGCCGCATGACGGTCGCTGCCTACAGCGCCGAGACGCTCGCGCGCCATGCGCCGTACATCGAGGTGTTGGCGGACGCTGAGGCGCTCACGGCTCACCGGGAAGCGGTGCGCATCCGCAGGGAGGAATGAGGATGACCATGGAGAGCAAACGGCCCACCTTTCATGCCGCTGTGGAGCGTGAGACCGGCGAGACGTCCGTGCGCCTGTCCATCCATCTGCACGGCCAGGGTCGCGCATCGCTGGACTTCCCTGTCCACTTTTTGCGCCACATGCTGCATGTATTCGCAGTGCACGGGTCTTTCGATCTCACCGTCTCGGCGACAGGCGATGTGGAAGTGGACGATCACCATCTCGTCGAAGACATCGGGCTGTGCCTGGGCCGCGCCATTCGCGAGGCCCTCGGCGACAAGGTGGGCATCCGCCGCTACGGCGAGCGCCATGTGCCCATGGATGAGACGCTCGCGCGCGCCGTGATCGACCTATCGGGCCGCCCGGCGTTCGTCCTGAAGGCCCAGTTCACGGACGCACGCATCGGCACCTTTCCCACGGAGCTCGTCCACGAATTCTTCAAATCGGTGGCCAACGAGGCGCGGATGGCGCTCCACCTTGCCGTGCTCTACGGCGAGAACAATCACCACATGGCGGAGGCCTTGTTCAAGGCCTTCGGCCAGGCGCTTCGCGAGGCGGTGGAGGAGACGGGAGGCGGCGTGCCAAGCAGCAAGGGGGTGCTCGAATGATCATCGTGCTCGATCCCGGCGTCGGCAATCTTCACAGCGTGCTCGGTGGGCTGCGCCGCGCAGGTGCGGTGGGCGAGGTCGTCGACTCGCGGCAAGCGTGGGAGGACGCCCTGGGCAGAGGCGAGGTGAAGGGCGTCATTCTGCCCGGCGTCGGCGCGTTTGGCGACGCCATGAGCCAGATGCAGGCCCGCGGCCTGCGCGAAGTGGTGGCGGACGCGGTCGCCAAGTCCATTCCGCTTCTCGGGATCTGCCTCGGGATGCAGCTGTTGTTCACCTCGTCCGAGGAACATGGCAGCTTTCGCGGCTTGGACCTTGTGCAAGGCCGCGTCGTCCGCTTTCCGGAGGGCGCGAAGGTGCCGCACATGGGCTGGAACAGCCTCGAGCTGCACGCGCCGGAGCACCCGCTTCTTCGCGGCGTCCGGCAGGGAGACTACGTTTACTTCGTCCACTCCTACTACGCCGTGGCCGCGCGGCGCGAAGACGTGATCGCGAGTGCACAGTACGCTGGGGTCCAGGTGCCGGCCGTGGTGGCGCGGGGGCGGGTGATGGGCACGCAGTTTCACCCGGAGAAGAGCGGGGACGTGGGCGAGCGGATGCTGGCCAACTTCCTGCGCATCGCGGCCCATCCAGCGCTCATCGAGGGGGTGCGCCCATGAACCGGTTGACGTTCACCGTGTACCCTGCCATCGATCTCCTGGGCGGCGAAATCGTGCGGCTGCGCCAAGGGGATTATGCGCAGGTGACGCGCTACGAAGGTCGGCCCGAACGCGTGGCCGCCGGCCTGTGCGAAGCGGGCGCTCGATTTCTGCACGTGGTCGATCTCGACGCGGCGCGCTCGGGCCAGGGCGCGAACGAGCCGGTCGTGCGCGCCATCGTCGACACCGCGGCCTCGTACGGCGCCTGCGTCCAGGTGGGCGGCGGCATCCGGACGCGCGACGCCATCGCGAGGTGGCTCGAGGCGGGCGCGGAGCGCGTCGTGATCGGCACGGCCGTCCGGGACGTGGAGCGCGTCGCCGAATGGGCGTCGGAGTTCGGTGGGCACCGGCTTGTCGCCGGCCTCGACGGGCGCAACGGGCGGCTTCTCGTCTCCGGGTGGCTTGAACAGACCGAGTGGTCCATCTACGATCTCGCCCGCGAGCTGGCCAAGGTGGGCCTGGTCCAGGCGCTCGTCACGGACGTGGACCGCGACGGCACGGGCGCTGGTCCGAACCTGGAGGTCGCTCTGGGCGTGCAGCGCGCTGGGCTGTTGGCCATCGCATCGGGAGGCGTCGGCTCCGTCGAGGACGTCCTGGCCGCCAAGCGAGCTGGCCTCGCGGGGGCTGTCGTCGGCAAGGCGCTCCACGACGGCCGGATCGACCTCGTCGAGCTTTTCCGCCGCCTGGCGCAGGATGAGGAGGAAGGCACATGCTGACCAAGCGGATTATCCCGTGTTTCGACGTGCTCGACGGCCGCGTGGTCAAACACGTCAGCTTCTTGGAAAACCGGCGCGACGCGGGCGATCCGGTTGCGCTGGCGGAGGCGTATTGCCGGCAGGGTGCGGACGAGCTGGTGCTGCTCGACATCTCGGCTTCCAGCGAAGGGCGCCTCGCCATGCTGCGCGTCGTCGAACAGGTGGCCGCAGAGGTCCGTGTGCCGCTCACCGTCGGCGGGGGCGTCTCGACGGTGGAGGACGTGCGCAGGCTTCTCCTCTCGGGGGCGGACAAAGTCTCGATGAACACGGGCGCGTACCGGAATCACCGACTCATCGAGGAGTCGGCGCGACGCTTTGGCGAACAGTGCGTCGTGGTGGCCATTGACGCGCGGTGGAACGAGTCTCTCGGGCGCTACGAGGTCATGTTGCAGGGCGGCAAGGTCGGCACAGGCACGGACGCCATCGAATGGGCCAAGCGAGCCGCTCAGCTTGGGGCGGGCGAAATCTTGTTGACGAGCTTTCGCCAGGACGGCACGAAACAGGGCTACGATCTCGAACTCACCCGCCGTGTCGCCGACGCGGTGCGCGTGCCCGTCATCGCGAGCGGCGGGGCCGGATCGATGGAACACTTCGCGGAGGTCTTGACGCAAGGCGGCGCGGATGCGGCGCTCGCCGCGAGCGTGTTTCACTTCGGCGAGATCGCCATTCCGGAGCTGAAGGCGTACCTGCGCGAAAAGGGGGTTCCTGTGCGGTGGCCGGCGTGAAAGAGGATGTCAAGCTCGCACGCGTCCGGTACGACGCTCAGACAGGGCTTGTGCCCGTGGTGTGTCAGGACGCGAATACGAACGAGGTGCTGATGGTGGCCTACGCCGATCGCGAGGCGATCAAGCGGACGCTCGCCACGGGCTACGCTTGGTATTGGAGCCGCTCGAGAAGGGCGTATTGGCGAAAAGGCGAAACGTCCGGCAACGTGCAGCGCGTCGTCGAGGTGCGCACGGACTGCGACGGCGACACCGTCTTGTACCGCGTGATTCCAGAAGGCCCCGCGTGTCACACGGGGGAAGGGAGCTGTTTCTATCGCCGCGTGGTGCCGGATGCGGACCCGAACCCAGGCGCCGAGGCGGAGGGTATGCGCACCGCGTCAGCGGAGGGGGGCGAGGAAGGCGAGGCGCCAGCCGATGGCGCACGCGCTGAGGTGAGCAGGGGGGAATGGGACGCCGGGGCGCTCGAGCGGCTGTGGGGCGTGATCGAGCGGCGGCATCAGGAGCGTCCAGACGGCAGTTACACGACCTACCTGTTTGCGCAGGGCGCAGAGCGGATCGGTAAGAAAATCGGCGAAGAAGGGGTCGAGGTGGCGCTTGCAGGCCTGAAGGCCGAGCGGGACGCGGCCGCCGCGCGGGAAGTGGCGGCCGAGTCCGCGGACCTCCTGTACCACTTGTTCGTCCTCTGGCGCCATCTAGGCATCGATCCGGCGGACGTGTGGCAGGTGCTTGAGGAGCGGGCGTAACGGATGACGGGCATGACGGGCGAGGCCCGAGTGGCGCGCCCTGGGGGATACACACCATGAGCCTCCTTCATGCATTGGATACAGCATGGAGGTGGAAAAGATGGTGGTGATCCTACATCCGCTCGTGACAGGCAGCGCCGAAATCGTGGTCAACGCCGGAAGCAGTTCGGATGAGAACGTCGTCATCGCCGATTTCCTCGGCATGACCCTTGGCGATGTGGCGCGCAAACTCGAGCGGCGCGGCTATCGGCTGAGCTTTGTCACCGATCACTACTTGGTGTTCGAGCGCCAGGGGCGTCCCTTGCCGCGTTCGCGAAGGGGACCCACGATGTTCCGGCGCGCGTGAGATTCGGCAGACATGGCGGGTTGAGTTGAGCCGGTCGCTCGACGTAGCATAGCTACGGAGGGGAGGCCGGCTCGTTGCGGATTCCGAAGTGGGCTTTGTTCGCGCTTCTCGCGTTTGCCAACCTGATGTGGTCTGGGAGTTTTTCAGCGACGGCGCTTGCCGCTCGCAGCTTTTCGCCGCCGTTTATCGTGATGGCGCGCATGATCATCGGCGGCGCCGTGCTGTCCCCGTTTGTGCTGCGCGACGTGCGCCAAGGGGGCTGGACGTGGAGCAAGGTGCTGCGCATCTCCATCCTCGGGCTGCTGGGCTTTACGGTGCCTGTCACCATGGAGACCGAAGGGATCCACGTGTCTTCGCCCGCGCTCGGCGCGGTATCCATTGCGCTCGAGCCGCTTTTGACGCTGGCGATCTCGGCCATCGTCTTTCGCACGCCTCTCGGCCCGCGCCGATGGTTTGCCATGCTGCTCGCCGCTGTCGGCGCCTGGGTGGTGGCGGGATGCCCGCGCCCCGGATTCGCCGGCTATCTTCTTGGCGATTTGCTCATGCTCGGGGCCGTGACCTGTTACGCGATTTACAACGCCATCTCAGGTCGGCTCACGGCGGACGTCTCAGCTGGTGGGGCCACGTCCATCATGCTCTTCGTGGCAGGTCTCGGCTGTGTCCCCGTCTATCTGTGGACAGGCCACCCCTGGCCGCACCACGTCGCGGCGGCCAGCCTCATCAGCCTCGTGTTCTTGGCATTTTTTGCGACCGCCGTCGCCTATCTCATTTGGATCCTCGTTCTCCAGGACCATGACGTGGCAAGTGCCGCCATTACGCTATACATGCAACCGGTGTTCGGTGTGCTGATTTCGATCGCCGTGACCGGCGAACGCCCGTCCGCACTCTTTTACTTGGGCGGCGCGATGATCCTCTTGGCCCTCTTTCTCGGTCAGCATCGCAGGGCCACGGAGCGCGTGCCCGTGTCGGAAGCGGAGCGCACGCCCATGTGACGCGTCGGCGTCCGTTCCAAGCTCGAGGCGCCTCATGGCGAAGGGAGCGGGGCATCGACCCCGCTCCCTTCCGGTTTCAGAATCCCGATAGCACAATCTTTCCAATCGTCCGGCCGGACTCGAGCTTCGCGTGTGCCTTGCGCAGGTTTTCCGCGTTGATCGGCGAAAGATGTTCCGTCATCGTCGTCCGAATTTCGCCCGCATCGACCCAATCGGCCACGCGATTCAAGATGTCGCGCTGCCGGGCCATATCTGGCGTCTGATACCGCGGGCGCGTGAACATCAGCTCCCATGCGAAGGTCACACTCTTGCCGAACAAAAGCTCGAGATTGAGCAAGGTGCTCGTCTCCACGATGGAACAAATCTTGCCCTGGGGAGCGATCACGTCGGCCATCGATTCCCAGTGCCGATCCGTGCTGTTCAAACACAGGATGGCATCGACGTGCAACAGGCCGATGGCTTCAAGCTGCGGCCTGAACGGCTGCGTGTGGTCGATGACGTGGTCCGCGCCGTGTTCGGTGGCCCAGGCCCTCGTCTCCGGGCGGGATGCCGTTCCAATCACCGTGAACCCCGCCCGATGCGCGAGTTGCGTCGCGATCGAACCTACGCCGCCGGCGGCCCCAATGATGAGCAGCGACGTGCCTCGATTTGCCCCAGGCTCGAGCGAAAAGCCCAGCCTGTCTTCGATGGCCTCCCATGCGGTCAGGCTGGTGAGCGGGAGCGCAGCCGCTTCGGCGAACGTCAGGCTCCGAGGCTTTCGCCCCACGATGCGCTCATCGACGAGGTGGTATTCGGCGTTGGTGCCTTGTCGCACGTTGCTGCCGGCGTAGAACACCTCGTCGCCCGGCTTGAACCACTTGCAGTCCGGCCCCGTTTCCACGACGATCCCGGCGGCGTCAAAGCCGAGAATTTTCGGCGTGGATTCGACCTTGTCCTTCGGCGATCGGATTTTTGTGTCGACGGGATTCACCGAGACCGCTTCGATTTTCACGAGCAAATCCCGACCGGTTGGGCGGGGCCGCTCCACTTCGAGATCCAAGAGGCTCTCAGGGTCAGAAATGGGCAAGTAACGGTACAGACCCACGGCTTTCATCGTGGCCATGCGCATCCCTCCGCGTCGTTCCTCGAGTTGAACGGCACCTTTCACAGTCCTCACTCACAAATGGTTATACACTTCTCTTTGGTTCAAGGCAAAACGCAGGGGGCAATGCCATTCTGTGCTACTTCACCTCGCTCAACAACCTCATCACGTTTACCGGCGTGATCTTGGTGACCATCTACCTCCTGATCGCCGTGTCGGCCATCGTCCACCGCCTCCGCCGCCGCGATGCAGCTCCGTTTCGTATGCCGCTTTGGCCACTCCCGCCCCTCATCGCGCTGGCCGGCGTCGGACTGTCGCTCGTGGAACAGGCGCCATCCGATCTCCTTCAGACGGCGGTGCTCGTCGCGATTGCCCTGGTGTATGCGCTCGCCTATCTGCAGAGGCGCCGGGACTTGCGATCCGCTTCCGATTCGTCCATGATGGAGAGCGAGAACTGAATCACGCTTGTTGCGCGCAATCCTTCGGGGCAGGGTGAGGCCAGATGGCCAATTCCCGATCGGTGGTGATCCGAACATCGATTCGGTCAGTCCACGAGCCGCAAGGCACGAACTGGTGAGATTCCAGTACCGACGGTATAGTCCGGATGAAAGAAGGAGGCGGCGCGTCTGCACACGTCGTGCGCTCACGCAGCTTGCCAACTTGTTTGCCCGTTCGGCCCCTGGTTGCCCAGGGGCTTTTCGTTTACGCAAAGAGGGGGTTCGGCCGTGACCGAGGACGAGCGGTACATGCGTTTGGCGCTTGAGGTTGCGCGTATGGGAGAAGGGCAGACGTCGCCCAACCCGATGGTGGGTTGCATCGCCGTGAACGGGGGACGCATCGTGGGACAGGGCGCCCATCTGATGGCGGGCACGCCGCACGCCGAGGTGCATGCGCTTCGCATGGCGGGGGAGGACGCGCGGGGCGCGACGCTCTACGTGACGCTCGAGCCGTGCAATCATCACGGCAGAACGCCGCCTTGCACGGACGCCATTTTGGCGGCGGGCGTTCGGCGCGTCGTGATCGCCGTGCTCGACGTGGACCCGCGCACGGCGGGACTCGGCGCGAAGCGGCTGCGCGATGCGGGCGTCGAGGTGACCGTGGGCGTCCTTGAGGCGGAGGCTCGTGAGTTGAATCGGCACTTCTTTCACCGCGTGCGCACGGGGCGAGCGTACGTGTTGCTCAAGTACGCCATGACGATGAGCGGGCATGTCGCGGCGTCGAGCGGACACAGCCAGTATGTGAGCGGTGAAAACGCGCGTGCCGACGTGCACCGGTTGCGGCAGCTCTTTCCCGCCATCGGCGTCGGGATCGGCACCGTTCTCGCGGATGACCCGGAGCTCACCGCGCGAAATCTCGACGAGGGGACGAGGTGTGGTCGGCAGCCGCTCCGCGTGGTGTTTGACACTTCGCTTCGCACCCCAGTGACGGCGAAGCTCCTTTCCGCGCCCGGTCGAACCCTGATCCTCACGTCCGAACGGGCGGCGGCAAGCGAGTCCGCCAGGCGCCTCGCCGAACGAGGGGATGTGCGCATCCTGCCGATCGCGGAGAAGGATGGGCACCTCGATGTCCGGGCAGCACTTCAGGTCCTAGCGGCCGAGGGCGTCAATGCCATCCTCATCGAGGGCGGACCCACGCTCGCGTCAACGCTCTTGAAAGAAAGGCTCGTCAATGAAATTCGCCTGTACCTCGCGCCGAAGCTGTTAGCCGGCGGCCTCTCCGCCATGTCCGGTGTGTTCACCGGATCGATGGAGGAGGCGGTGATGCTCAAGGACTGCAGAACCGAATGGCTTGGGGACGATCTCGTCCTCACAGCCAACGTGCACGACCGTGAGGAGGTGTGAGGATGTTCACAGGTCTGGTTGAAGGCACCGCGCGCCTTGCGTCTGTATCTCGCCACGCAGGCGGTGCGACGTTTACGTTCGAGGCGCCGTTTCTCATGGATGATCTTCACATCGGCGACAGCATCGCGGTGAACGGCGTGTGCCTCACGGCGGAGAGCGTGAGTCACGGTGCATTCACGGCGACGGCCATCCCCGAGACCCTGCGCCGGACCAATCTCGGCGGTCTCCAGCCCGGTGAGCGCGTTCACGTCGAGCGAGCCATGCGCGCGGATGCCCGGTTCGGCGGGCACATCGTCACAGGACATATTGACGGCGTGGGCCATGTGGCCGACGTGTACCCGGAGGGCGAAGCCCGCGTCCTCGTCATCCAAGTCGATCCCTCGCTCGCTCGCTACATGGTCGACAAGGGATCCGTGGCGGTCGACGGCGTGAGCCTCACGATCATGCGCGCCGAGCGAGATCGATTCTCGGTCTCCATCATTCCGCACACGCAGTCCGTCACCCGACTCGGCGAGATTCGCCGGGGGGAGACGGTGAACATCGAGTGCGACGTGATCGCGAAGTACGTCGAGCGGCTCGTTTCCTACCGCAGTCACGAGGCATCCGGGGGAATCGATGCGGCGTTTCTGGCGCGGCACGGGTTTTTGCGATAAGGGGGCGTGAACGATGAACAGCATTGAAGAGGCGCTCGAGGATTTGCGCCAGGGGCGCGCCGTGATCGTGGTGGACGACGAGGACCGAGAGAACGAGGGGGATTTTGTCGCCCTCGGCAGCCGTGCTACGCCTGACTTGGTCAATTTCATGATCACGCACGGCCGCGGGTTGCTCTGCGTGCCCATCACGGAGGCGCGGGCCAAACGGCTCGGGCTCGAGGCGATGTATGAGCACAACACCGACAACTACGGCACCGCCTTCACGGTCTCGGTCGATCTCGCCACGACGCACACGGGCATCTCCGCCTTCGAACGAGCGGAGACCATCGCGGCCATCGTGTCCGAGGAGACCGGCCCATCCGACTTTCGTAAGCCGGGCCACGTCTTCCCGCTCGTGGCGAAACCCGGCGGCGTGCTGCGCCGCGCAGGCCACACGGAGGCCGCGGTCGATCTCGCCCGCCTCTGTGGTGAACCCGAGGTCGGCGTGATCTGCGAAATTCTGAACGAAGACGGCACCATGGCTCGCCTGCCCCAATTGGAGCAGGTGGCCGAGCGGTTTGGCCTCAAGCTCATCTCGATTGCAGATCTCATCGCGTACCGTAAGCGGACGGAAAAGCTCGTCGTGCGGGCGGCCGAGGCGGATCTGCCCACAGCCTATGGCCACTTTCGAGCCGTCGTGTACGAGAGCGAGATCGATGGCAAGGAGCACATCGCGCTCGTCATGGGCGATGTCTCCGACGGGGAGCCGACGCTGGTGCGTGTCCATTCTGAATGCCTCACGGGTGACGCCTTTGGGTCGCTGCGCTGCGACTGCGGTCCGCAGCTCCACGCGGCCTTGCGCCAGATTGCGCAGGAGGGCAAAGGGGTGCTCCTGTATCTTCGGCAGGAAGGCCGCGGCATCGGGTTGCTCAACAAGATCCGGGCGTACGCCCTGCAGGATCAGGGGCTTGACACCGTGGAGGCCAACCACAAGCTCGGCTTTGCCGACGACCTGCGCGACTATGGCATTGGAGCTCAGATTCTGCGCGATCTCGGCATTCGCAAGATGCGCCTCTTGACGAACAACGTGCGCAAAATCAAGGGTATCGCGGGGCATGGGCTTGAAGTCGTGGAGCGCGTGCCCCTCGAGGTCGACCGCAACCCGTACAACGAGGGTTACCTGCGGACCAAGCGGGACAAGCTGGGTCATTTGCTGAATCTGTGACGACAGCCGATTCGTTCATGAGTGGAGAGGGGAGCATGAAGCGTGCGCGTGTATGAGGGAAATCTCATCGGGCAGGATTTGCGCATTGGACTGGTGGCGTCTCGGTTCAACGACTTCATCACCAGCAAGCTGGTGGAGGGCGCGCTGGATGCGTTGAGGCGCCACGGCGTGCCTGAAGAGCAGGTGGAGCTCGCTTGGGCACCCGGCGCGTACGAAATCCCGGTGGTGGCCCGCTGGATGGCGGAGTCCGGGCGGTATGACGCGGTGGTGGCGCTCGGTTGCGTCATCCGCGGTGCCACGGCGCACTTCGATTACGTCGCGGGCGAGGCGGCAAAAGGTATCGCGCAGGTGAGCCGCGACACGGGCGTGCCGGTGATGTTTGGTGTATTGACCACGGACACCATCGAGCAGGCCATCGAGCGCGCCGGGACCAAAGCCGGCAACAAAGGCGCGGAGGCTGCCCTTGGAGCCATCGAGATGGCAAACTTGAAGCGCGCGTTCCGCGGATAAGCGCACAGCCGTCCTTTCGTACGCGCCGTGGGCTTGACGCCAAGAGGCCCAGGGGTTACCATTCGGTCATAAGATTCTGAAGGCCGTGGCGCCATCAAGCTCGGTGATGGCGGAGGGAGGAAGGCTGGATGCGCTCTTTATTCGCATGGAAGCACACGCCTTGTCGCGAGCGGGTGTCCAAACGTCAGCGGCTCGCCTTGTTGTCTTTGACCCTGAGCCTGGATTCCATGTTCCTTGCGAGCAACCGTTTTCTTCATTTGGAAGACGGCTTTTGGGGCGGATTCGCCGTGGGACTCTTCATCGTGCTCAATGCCGTCGGCATCTTGAATGCAGCCATGCTCATCCGGCAGCGGTTCTGACGCATCTGGCTTGTTTCGCCTCCGTTGCGATGATACACTGAACCCGAACAATTGTATCGTGAGAAGGGCCTAGGGGTGCCGGAAGGCTGAGAGGCGGAGACCGCCAACCCTGTGGACTCGATCTGGGTAATACCAGCGTGAGGAAGTGCCCGTCATCGTCCATGTGCGCCCTTTTCCCCGCGTGGTGAAAAGGGCGTTTTCGTTGTGGCGTGCGGCGCTCCCGAGGCCCTGTTCTGCGAAAAGGGGAGCGGATGCGATGTCAAGGTGGAAACTGCGTGAAGTCATTCTGATGGTCGTGTTGGCCATTGTCTGTGGAGGCATTTACCGGGTGTGGGACGTGCTGTACGCCCTGATCCCAGCGACCGCGTACGCGCTGCAAGGCGTGATGACAGGGCTCTGGATGATCGCCGGCGTCATCGTTCCCTATATCGTCCGGCGCCCAGGTGCTGCGCTCATCGCGGAGCTGGTGGCGGCGGCCGTCGAACTTCTGCTGGGTGAGCAGTGGGGCCTCTCCAACATGATCTCCGGCCTCATCCAGGGGCTGGGTTCCGAAATCGCCTTTCTCATCTTCGCGTATCGCGTGTGGAACACGGGCACCTGCGCGCTGTCTGGCGTGCTGGCCTCTGCGGCCTTCATGTTCCAATGGTATTTCCAATACGGCGGCGACACGCTGCATCTCGGCACGCAGGTCGCGTTCGTCGTCATCTCGCTTGTCTCCGGCGCCGTGCTCGGCGGTCTGTTGCCGAAGGCGCTCGCCGACGCGCTTTGTCGCACTGGCGCGCTGCGCAATTACGAGATCGCCAAGCGGTCGGTGAAGTCGGCATGACGACGGCGGCCGCGGGCGTGGACAGGGCCTTGGCCCTTGAAGTGCACAACCTGACCGTGACCTACGACGAGGCGCCGGCGCCCGCGCTTGCCGGCGTGTCCTTTTCGCTCGCGAAAGGGGAATGCCTGCTTCTCATCGGGCCAAGCGGCTGCGGCAAGAGCACGCTCGCCATGGCCATCGCGGGCATCCTGCCGCGCTCCATCGAGGCGCGGGTAGAGGGCGAGATCCGGCTCGCGCCCGAGTTTCAGGCGCCAGGAAAGATCGGCTACGTGTTTCAGGATCCAGATCTCCAGTTCTGTATGCATCGGGTCGACGACGAGCTGGCGTTTGGCCTCGAGAATCTGTGCGTTTCGCGCGACGAGATGCCGGCCCGCATGCAAAGCGCCCTTACGTCCGTCGGGCTCGAGGTGGGGCTTCGCGAGCGGCACAACCGCTTTTCGGGCGGCATGAAGCAGAAACTCGCCGTGGCATCGGCGCTCGCCATGGACGCCGATCTCGTCCTTTTCGACGAGCCGACGGCGAATCTCGATCCCGACTCGCGCCGCCACGTCTACGATGTCATTCGCCGCCTGAAGGAGGCGGGCAAGACGGTGGTGGTCATCGAGCACCGGTACGAGCCGTTTTTGGCGATCGCGGACGCGGTGGTGGAGCTCGCGCCGGGCGGCCGGTTGAAGGCGAGGCACCGGCCCGAGGATGCGCCTCGGCGCCCGCGAAGGTACAGGCACCGCTCGGCAACCGTGCGCGACGGGGAGGCACCGGTGCTCGAGGCGCGCGGCCTGAGCTTGCGCTATGGTCATCGCGACGTGTGGCGGGACATCCAGGTCGCCGTTCGCCCGGGCGAGTGGCTCGCGGTGTTGGGTCCAAACGGCGCCGGCAAGTCGTCCCTGCTCGAGGTGCTCGCTGGGCTTCGGCGGCCCACCGCGGGCCAGGTGTGGTACCGCGGCAAGGAGATTCGGCAAATGTCGGCGAAAGCGCGGTACGGACGCATCGCCTACGCCTTTCAAAACCCGGAGTATCAGTTTCTCTACGAGCGCGTGGCGGACGAGATCGCCGGGCGCGTGCTCGGGGACGAGGTGCCGGACGACGTGGAGCGGGAGCTTGAGGCGTTTGGGCTTGCGGGCTGTGCGCAGCTGTCGCCGTTTGGCATCAGCCAGGGGCAGAAGCGCCGGCTTGCGATGGCTGTGATGATGCGCCAGGGCGCGGACGTGTGGCTGGTCGACGAACCCACGTACGGACAGGACGAGGCGTCGGAGCGGGCCATCTTGGACCGACTCGACGCGCTTTGTGAAGCGGGGAAGGCCGTGATCGCCGTGACGCATGATTTGGAGCTCGTCGCGGCCCACGCCGACCGCGTGATGGTGTTGGCGGATGGCGGCGTGCTGTATGACGGGCCGCCGGAGGATCTCCTGCGCGACCGGGAGCTGTTGCGCCGGGCTCGCCTGGATGAGATGGCGCCCGTGGAAGAAGCCGGCGCCCGGGGCGCCAGGGGCGAAGCCGGGCATGCCCCACTCGCCGCGCCGGCCGAGGCACCCCCAACCGGGGGCCGGGCGAAGGCGCCCCTTGTGCGCTGGCACCCGGACGTCAAGGCCGTCGCCCTGTTGTGCGTCGCGGCCGTCGCGCTCTGTGCCCGCACGTTTGCCGCCGAGGGATGGATGTGGGCGCTCGTCGGGGCGCTCAGCTTCGGCTTTGGCTGGTTATCGCCGCTTCAGATGGCCAAGCGCCTGTCGCCGCTTTTGCTCATCTATGCGGTGTATCTCTGGGCGTTTGCGGCCAACGCCGCGGCCCCCGCGGGTGCGCATGTGGTGCACTGGCTCTGGTTTGACCTGAGTGGGTACGGTGCTTTGCAGGGACTGCTTGTTGTGCTGCGGACCTTTGCGACCGTGGTGCTCGCGTATGTGCTCGTCGCCACGACGGACGGTACCGAGTTCATGGTCGGCCTGTCGCAGTCGTTCCACTTGGCGCCCAAGCTTTCGTACGGCGCCATGGCCGGAACGGGATTCCTCGGCCGATTTCGGCACGATCTCGACGTCTTTCGCATGGCGCGCCGCGTGCGCGGCCGGGAGGGCTGGTGGATTCTGCGCCCGGTCCGCTACGCCCTTCCGCTGCTCGCGCAGTCCATCCGCGTGAGCGAGCGGCTCGCCATCGCCATGGAGGCGCGCGGCTTCTTTGGGCCGCCCGCGGAGCGCTGGGACCAGAGGACGTATTGGCGGCGGATTCCGCTTCGAGCGGCAGACGTCGTGGCGGCGGGGATCGTTGTCGCGGCCGCGATCGCCTGCCTCGTGGCGCCGTGAGGCCTGGGGATCGCCGGGCCTCGGCGGGCCTCGGCGACGGGCCACTTGTCCGGACCACTTGGGGCGCGCGGGTTGCGAGGCCACATTTCCCACGGGCAAAGGCGGAATTTGTGGTATCATAGGAACGTCGGCTGAAAACATGGAGTGGGAGTGGGACATGATGCCCTACACAGAGGTCGATCAACTCGCAGTCAACACGATTCGCACGCTCTCGATTGACGCCATCGAGCGCGCCAACTCGGGTCATCCCGGTTTGCCCATGGGCGCTGCACCGATGGCGTACGTGTTGTGGACGAGGTTTCTGAAGCATAACCCCGCGAATCCGAAATGGGCGGATCGCGACCGGTTCGTGCTGTCTGCGGGGCACGGATCGATGTTGCTTTATTCGTTGCTGCACCTCAGTGGGTATGACGTCACGTTGGACGACTTGAAGCAGTTCCGCCAGTGGGGCTCCAAGACCCCGGGCCACCCTGAGTACGGCCACACGCCGGGCGTGGAGGCGACGACGGGTCCCTTGGGCCAGGGCATTGCGATGGCCGTGGGAATGGCGATTGCGGAGCGTTTCTTGGCGGCCAAGTTCAACCGCGACGGGCACAACGTGATCGATCACTATACATATGCCTTGTGCGGCGATGGCGACCTGATGGAAGGGATCAGCGCAGAGGCGAGTTCGCTGGCGGGCCACTTGAAGCTGAACCGCCTCATCGTGCTGTACGATTCGAACAGCATCTCGCTCGATGGCCCGACGGACTGGGCGTTCACCGAAGACGTGAAGAAGCGGTATGAGGCGTACGGCTGGAACGTGCTCCGCGTGGAGGACGGCAACAACCTCGAGGAGATTGAGGCGGCGATTGCCAAGGCGAAATCGTTCACCAACGCCCCGACGCTTATCGAGGTCCGGACCATCATTGGCTACGGTGCGCCGAAGAAGCAGGGGACGGCCAACGCGCACGGCAGCCCGCTCGGCAAGGAGGAGGCACAGGCTGCCAAGGCCGCGTACGGCTGGCACTACGAAGAAGAGTTTTACGTGCCGGACGAGGTGCGCAAGCTGTTTGCTGAGGTGAAGGAAAAGGGCGCGAAGGCGGAGGCGGCCTGGAACGAAGCTTTCCAAGCGTACGCCAAGGACCATCCGGATCTCGCCCGCACCTTCGAGCAGGCGTTTGCCGGTCAGGTTGACGTCGATTTCGACAAGGTCCTGCCCGAGTTTCAAGAGGCCATCGCGACGCGCGAGGCGTTTGGCAAGGTCGTGAACGCCGTCGCGCCGCACGTGCCGACGTTGCTCGGCGGGTCCGCGGACTTGTCCAAGTCGAATAACACGATGATCAAGGACGAGGACCACTTCAAGGCGCCCGACTACGCGGGCAAGAACGTGTTCTACGGTGTGCGCGAGCACGCCATGGGCGCGATGATGAACGGCATCTGCCTGCACGGCGGGGTGTTCCCGTACGCCGGGACGTTCCTCGTGTTTGTCGATTACCTGCGCCCGGCGGTGCGCCTCGCGGCGCTCATGCAGCAGCCATCGCTCTTTGTCCTGACGCACGATTCCATCGCGGTCGGCGAAGACGGCCCGACGCACGAGCCCATCGAGCAACTTCCGTCGCTTCGCGCCATTCCCGGGTTGCGCGTGTTCCGGCCGGCGGACGGCACGGAGACGGCGCTCGCCGTGAAATTTGCCCTGACGCACCGTGACAAGCCGGTCGCGCTTGCGCTTACGCGTCAGAAGGTGCCCGCGCTCGCCGAGGTGAACGCGCACAAGGGCGAATTCGATCGCGGCGGCTACATCATCTTCCAGCACGAGGACGGCTCCGATCTCGCCCTCCTGGCGTCCGGTTCCGAGGTGCAGCTCGTGCTCGAGGCGGGCAAGCGGCTCGCGCAGGAAGGCGTGAAGGTGCGCGTCATCTCGTTCCCGTCCATCGACGTGTTTCAGGAGCAGGACGCGGCATACCGCGAATCCGTGCTGCCGAGCTCGCTCCGCAGGCGCCTCGCCGTTGAAATGGCCCATCCGATGAGCTGGTATGAGTTCGTGGGCCTGGACGGCAAGGTGCTCGGCATCGACCGCTTTGGCGCTTCCGCGCCAGGCGACATCGTCGTGCGCGAGTACGGTTTTACAGTCGATCACGTCTACGCACTGGCCAAGGAGCTTCTCAACCGCTGACGGGCACGACCCAGCACAAAAAGGCCGCCCGCTCCCGAAGGAGCGGGCGGCCCTTTTTCGAGCACGCTGCCAACCATGCGTCACTTTCCCGCGTAGTGCTGCGTCACGATGGCGATAAACGCCTTCGTCAGCTCCTCGTGCTCGATGGCGTCCGGGTAGGCCAGGTACGTCGGCCGGCAAAACTGGGGGTCCGACAGCGGAATGGCCACCACGCCCTTGGCCTCGGCGTCGTGCAGCGTTCGCCGCGGCAACAGCGAGATGCCAAGCCCCTGCGCCACCATGGCCTTGATCCCATCGATGGAGTCGAGTTCCATGCGCACGTCGGGGTACACGTTGTACTTCGCCAGCAACATGGCGATCCGCCGGCGAAATGGGGCGCTCGTGTCGGCAAACGCGATGAACGGTTCCTCAGCGAGTGCGCCGATGGATGGAAGATCGTGCACGAACCGGTGTCCCCGCGGCACGACGAGATCGATGGCATCTGGCGGATACTCGATCAGCCGGACGCGTGGGTGATGAATGGGCTCTCCCAGAAAACAGAAATCCACCTGGTTGCCGACGAGCGCTTCGACCATGTCCTCGTACATGCCCATGCGAACCTGCAGGCGAACCTCTGCGACCTGCAGAATCTGGTGAAGGCACTTCGGCACGTCGGTCGACACGAAGGCGCGCCCGCTCATGACGCGCAGCGTCCGCACCGCCCGCTTGGCGGGTTCGAGCATGCGCCGCTCGAGGTCCACCATGCGCTCGGCGAGAGGGTAAATCCGCTTGCCTTCCTCGGTGAGCTGGACGCCGCCCGGCGTGCGGGTAAACAGCTGGCAGCCGAGATCGCGCTCCAGCCGCTGCAGCCGGTTCGTCACCGTGGACTGGGACATGTAGAGTTGATCCGCGGTGCGCGAAATCGAACGGTTGCGCGCCACGGCGAGAAACAACTCAAGATCCTTGGTCTCCAATCGGGCACCCCCTCAGTCGTAGGCCGGTTCGCGCTGGGCGATGATGCCGCCGCCGAGGCAGACGTCGCCGTCGTAAAAGACGACCGACTGACCGGGCGTGATGGCCCGCTGGGGTTCGTCGAACACCACCCGGCACGTGTCGTCGCTCGTCATTTGAACTTCCACCGGCTGGTCGTCCTGGCGGTAGCGGAACTTGGCCGTGCACCGAAAACGACGGGCTGGGGGATGCTCGGCGATGAAACTGACCGTGTCCGCCACGAGCGCCCGGCTGTAGAGGCGCGGATGATCGTGGCCCTGCGCCACGATGAGCACGTTGCGGGCGAGGTCCTTGTCCACCACGAACCAAGGTGCCGGATCGCGCCCGGGCAGGCCGCCGAGCCGCAGGCCCTTGCGCTGGCCGATGGTGTAGTACATGAGCCCGTCGTGTTCGCCGAGCACGTGGCCGTCCACGTCCTCGATGACCCCCGGCTGCGCGGGCAGGTACTGCTGCAGAAAGGCGCGGAAGTTGCGCTCGCCGATGAAGCAGATGCCGGTCGAATCCTTTTTCTGTGCCACGTGCAGGCCGTGATCGCGCGCAATTTGCCGCACCTCGGGCTTCGTCATGTGTCCGATGGGAAACATGGCCCGCTTCAGTGGGGCCTGCGTGAGCATGTGCAGGAAATACGTCTGATCCTTGTTCCGATCCCGCCCGCGCAAAAGCCTCACTGCGCCGTCCTCAAGGCGCTCAACTTGCGCATAGTGGCCGGTGGCGAGGTAATCGGCGCCCAGGTCCATCGCGCACGCCAGCAGTTCCTTGAACTTGATCTCCCGGTTGCACAACACGTCCGGGTTGGGCGTGCGCCCGCGCTTGAACTCCTCGAGGAAATGCGCAAACACGCGTTCCTCGTACTCGCGCTCGAAATTCACGCCGTAGTAGGGAATGCCTATCTGCTCACAGACTCGGCGCACGTCCTCAAAGTCCTGCTCAGCCGTGCACGCGCCGTTTTCATCCGTCTCGTCCCAGTTTTTCATGAACACGCCGATCACGTCGTAGCCCGCTCGCTTGAGCAGGAGGGCCGTCACGGACGAGTCGACGCCGCCCGACATGCCAACGACCACGCGCGCCGCCATATGCATCCCCTCCTTGCTCCGCGCTCTTCGGCGATCTTTGATACAATCATCAAGGATATTCGTTTCATCTTCACAGGGAAAGGCGGGTGATGCGCGGTGTTCGAACTCGATCGATCCGCCATCCTGGAACATCCTCGGCTTCGGTTTCTCACCGATCTCGTCCCCGTCCACGAGCATCTGGACAACATTGAAAAGTTTATTCGCATCTGTTTCGAAGAGCAAGGATGGCGCGTGGCGCAGGCGGGGCGCGTGGTGGCGCTGCGTGCCACCGATCAAGACCGACTCGCGAGTGCGTTCAAGGCGAGCCTGTATCTCGGCAAGTACAACGACATGGCGAATCGGGACAGGTTTTTGCGCAGCATGGTGGCGGCGGGGCATTCGTACGAGCCCATCCGCGGCGAAACGGTGCTGTTTCTGTATCTGGGGGTCGCCAAGCCCGTCTACGATCACCTCATTACATACACCGTCGGACGGCCCACCCGCATCGCGGGTGGACAGCGAGCCAACGTGCCCTGGGGATTCGAGCTGCCGGTGGAGGCGCGCAACCCGAGCGAGTACGACGAAGAATTGGAGCGCATCCGCGAGGTCATTCGACTGGCGAAACAGGAGCGCACGGAGCAGATGCAGGCGGCGCGAGCCAAGCTGCCGGTGGGATACATCATGCCGCCGTTTTTGCTGGAGTTTTCCGAGGAGGCGCTCATCAAGCACGTGTTTCGCCAGCGGCTATTTGAGCGCGGCGCGCAGGGTGCGACGGTCGAGGTGGTGTCCGACATGCTGAAGGCGTGTCTGGCCATCGACGAGGAGAAGTGGAACTTCCTCATCGATTATCATGGCCCGCACGTGCAGCAGTGGCAGAAGGCGATGCGGACGCTGCGCAAGGAGCGGCTGAGCCTGCGCCAACTCGCCGAGATGGAGAACTTGTCGCCCGAGGAGGCGCTCGACGCCTGCCTCTACGATCTCCTCATGGCGACGGTCGGCAAACTGCCCCCGTCCATGTGGGACAAGATGCGCTGAACAGACGTCAAGTGATTTCGACGACCGATTGAACCACCCAGATGCCGCCGGCCCCCTGTTTCACCGGCTGATACAGGCGGACCAAAAATACGCAGTCGCGGTGTTTGACGCGCACCACGGCGTACATGAGGCCGCTGTCGGCGTCGCGGTATTGCTCGACCAGCGTGTAGATGTCGTTCATCCGAAAGCCCAAGTGGCGCGTGCCGACCTCCTGCGCGGTGCGGACGGGGCTCAGGCGCCACAGGTTCTGGCCGCGATCGGCGGCTTCTTGGATGCGGCGGAAGTCTTCGCCCTGGATGGCGACGTGACCCGTGAAGACCTCTTTGCATGGCATGGCGAGCATCCTCCTTCGCCGGGACTCTACGATGCAGCGTATGGCAGGGGGCGGGTGTTGGGCACGACGTGCGCCTACTTGAAAGGGGAGTGTGTTGAAATGGCAATTGATGGACGCGGAAAAGTTGCGGTGGTGACGGGCGCGTCGAGCGGCATCGGCAGACAAACGGCCATCGCGCTCGCGCGCGCGGGGTTCGACGTGGCCGTCGGTGCACGCCGGAAGGAGCGGCTCGCGGAGCTCACGGACGAGATCGCGCGGGAGACCGGGAGAAAAGCGCACGCCTGGGCGCTCGACGTGACGAGCGCCGAGAGCATCGACGCGTTCGTCCAAGGCGTCGTCGGCCACTTCGGCCGCGTGCACGTCCTCGTGAATAACGCGGGCAAGGCCCTGGGGCGCGATCCCGTCGAAACGGGCGACGAGGCCGACTGGCAAGAGATGCTCGACACAAACGTGATGGGCCTCATGCGGATGACCAAGCGGTTGATCCCGCACCTCGTGGCGTCTGGAGACGGCCATATCGTCAACCTGGGCTCCATCGCGGGGCACGAATCGTACGCCGGCGGCAGCGTCTATTGCGCCACCAAGTTCGCGGTGAGGGCCATCACGGAAGCCCTGCGGCACGAGCTGTTGGGCAAGCCCGTGCGGGTGACCTCCATCGATCCGGGCATGGTGGAGACCGAATTCAGCCTGGTGCGCTTCCACGGCGATTCGTCCCAGGCTTCCAAAGTGTACCAGGGCGTCCGCCCGCTCACCGCAGACGACATCGCGGACTGCATCGTGTTCGCCGTGACGCGGCCCGCGCACGTGAACATTGACCAGATGATCGTGACCTCCATCGACCAGGCGGGGGCGCGCGTGTTTCATCGGCAGGGGGCGACGTCATGAAGGCGCCGGGCCTCATCGAGCCAGACGATCTCGCCAAACGCCTTGGGGACGAGGATGTCGTCGTGTTCGACTGCCGCTTTCAGCTCACCGATCCGGAGGCGGGCGAACGTGCGTACCGCGAGGGCCACATCCCGGGCGCGTTTTACCTGCACTTGGAGCGCGACCTGTCCTCCCCGAAACGGGAGCACGGCGGGCGCCATCCGCTTCCCGACTGGCAGGCGTTCGCCGCGCGGCTTGCAGAAAGCGGCGTCCGACAAGATTCGGACGTGATCGTGTACGATGCGGGCGAGGGCATGGCGGCGCGCGCGTGGTGGTTGATGCGCCACATTGGGCTCGAGCGCGTGCGCTTGTTGAATGGCGGGTGGCAGCGCTGGATCAGGGAAGGCCGGCCCGTCACCGCCGAGCTGCCACAGCCTCGCCCGGGCCACGTCGAGGTTCGGCTGCGGGCCGGCGACACGGTGGACGTGAACGACGTGCGCGAGGCGGCGCGCCAGGGCAAGCTGGTCTTGGTGGACGCCCGCAGCCGCGCGCGGTATCGGGGCGATGTGGAGCCGCTCGACCCCAAGGCGGGCCACATCCCAGGCGCCGTGAATCACCCGTGGGAAGAGGGGCTTCGGGAAGATGGCACGTGGCGCACACCTGAGGAGCAGCGGCTGCGCTTTGCCGATCTTGCGAGCAGCGGCAAGCCGATTGTGGTCTACTGCGGCTCGGGCGTGACGGCCTGTTCGACCCTCTTCGCGATGGAGCTCGCGGGTCTCTCCGCAAAGCTCTACCCGGGCAGCTGGAGCGACTGGGTGTCGTATCCGGATCATCCGGTGGCGACGGGCGACGAACCGGGGGCGTGGCAGCCGTGAAGACGATGGGCGCGCTTGAGGCCATCCGCCGGTTGGAGGCGTGGCGCGGGCAGCGGGTCTACGTGCACCTCGAAGTGAACCCCGAGGCGTATCTGCGCAACGCCTCGGGCACGCTGGACGAGGTCGGGCTGTTTGGCGAAGGGCTGTTCCGCGTGCACCTTCGCTTGCGCGATCCGGCTGCCCTCGTCTACATCCAGGACGTCACGGAGTTTGTCGAGGACGGATCGGCCATTGTCATGATGGGCCTCGATGGACAGCACCGCGTGCGGCAGACGCTCACCGTCAGCGACACGCCGCTCGATGTGGGAAAGGTGGAATCATGACGTGGCCACCGTCATGGGCGTATTTGCTCACCCGGACGACGAGACGTTTATCGCAGGGGGCACCTTTGCGCGCCTCGCGGCCGAGGGACATCGGGTCGTCATCGTCTGTGCCACGCGCGGAGAGATGGGCCGGCGGCTCGGCGTGCCGCTCCGGGCAACGCGGGAATCGCTCGGCAAGCTGCGCGAGCAGGAGCTGCGTGCGGCCTGCGACGCGCTGGGTGTGAGCCGCCTGGTGCTTTTGGGCTACCGGGACAAAGAACTGGAGATGGCGCCGGCCGAGCAGGTGGTGACGCGCCTGGCATCGCTCTTCGCCGAAGAGCGGCCGGTGAGCATCATCACGTTTCACGATCCGCTCGGCGGCCATCCAGATCACGCCGCCATCGGCCGGTTGACGACGCTCGCGTACGCGCGTTATCGCCAGGATCACGAACACGCGCGCCTGCTGTACGTCGCCTGGGGAGACGATCTCGCCGCCTTTTTGCGCTATCCCCAGCCGGCCAAGGCGATGATCGAGGTGGACGTGCGCGCGTATCGGCGGCAGAAGGTGATGGCGTTTCGGGCCCACAGAACGCAATCGGAGCTCGATCGGGCTCTCTGGGGCAACGAGGAGAAGGCCATCCACCGCATGCGGGATCGCGAATACTTTGTGCTGAGCCAAGGGCCGGCGCCAAGCCCAGGCAGCCTGACGGATTGAAAGCGGGGGACGCGACATGTACGACATCTACGGAGAATCGGCGCTGCCACAGGACGTTCGCGAGCGCCTCAGGATCACGCGGGAGCTTGCGCACGCGTTTCGCGAGCGCGCGCCACAGCACGATCGCGCCGGTGACTTCCCATTTGAGAACATCGACGACCTGAAGCGATCCGGCTATGTGCGCTGGACGGTGCCCGTGGAGTATGGCGGGCTTGGGCTATCGCTTGCGGAGATGCTCATGCATCAGGAAGTGCTGGCGCAGGGAGACGGATCGACCGCGCTCGCCATCGGCTGGCACATGGGCATTCTTCTTCACCTGCGCGAGAGCGGGGCCTTTCCGGATGCGTTGTTTCGCATGGTGTGTGAGACCGTCGTCCAAGAGGGTGCGCTCATCAACAGCTGTGCCACGGAGCCGGCCACAGGCAGTCCGAGCCGCGGGGGCAAACCGGAGACGACCGCCGGCAAAGTCCCCGGGGGCTACCGCATCACTGGGCGAAAGACGTTCAGCACGCTGTCCCCGGCGCTCACGTGGATCATGGTCACCGCCACGCTCGCTGACGAGGATGTCGTGGGCCAGTTTCTCGTCCGGCAAGAGGATGTCGAGATCGTCGAGACGTGGGACACGCTCGGCATGCGCGCCACCGGCAGCCACGACATCGTGCTGAAGGACGTGTTTGTTCCGGAAGACCGCGTGATTGTGATTCAGCGCCCGGGGGTGAAGCCCGAGCGCAGGCCCGACGGGGCCGGCTGGCTGTTGCACATCCCGGCCTGTTACCTCGGCATCGCGATGGCGGCCCGCGACTTTGCGCTCGAGTACGCGGCCACGTACCGGCCCAACTCGCTGCCGCACCCCATCGCCCAGGTGCCGCACGTCGAGCAGAAGCTCGGCGAGATGGAGCTCAAGCTGCTCGCTGCGCGCACCCTCTTGTACGATCTCGCCCGCCGCTTCGACGCGGCCTCTCCAGAGGAGCGCGTCAGGCTGCAGCCGCAGTATGGCGCCGCGAAGACGCTCGCGACGAACGCCGCCAATCAGGTGGTCGATCTCGCCATGCGCATCGTCGGCGGGCGCAGTCTCTCGCGGGATCTCCCGCTCGAGCGGTATTACCGGGACGTGCGTGCAGGCCTGCACAACCCGCCGATGGACGACGTGGTCTACCGAAACTTGGCCAAGGCGGCGCTCGCAAGGCGCACCGAGACGCCAAACGCAAATCGCGCGTAGGCGCCCATCCATTCGCGTCCAGCGTGGCGGGACGACATGCAAAAGGCGAAGACGCCCTGACGCGCTGTCAGGAGGTCTTCGCCTTGGCAAAGTCGATGTAGCCCGCTCGCCCGTCCCGATCCACGAACAGATCCACCGCCTCGTAGTCCTGGCCATTGAACCGGATTTTTCCGCTCGATGCGTAGAGCACGCCTTCGGGGGTTTTTTGCTTGACCCCGATGCCAGGGAAGATCAGTTGCTCATTGCCGTTCATGTACAGGTTGGCCGTGTAAATGACCTGGCCATTTTGCACGTGCTTCTGCAGATTCCACGCTTCGCCCACCGAGTTGGCCGGGACGGGCTTCGCCGCCACGTGCACGCGGATTTCGCCTCCTGGCAACTTGTCGTAGCTCGGCGGGTATGGCACGCTGCCGCCGATGCGGATCTTGAGCAGCACGGCGGCCAAAATCACGATGAAAATCCAGAAATACTGCCTAAATCGAGCGTCCCGCAATCGAACGGCACCTTCTTCACGATTCTTGAATTTGAATCGACTCGATGTACGCAGTCTTCAGAGGATAGCTGTCTTCCTGCGTCATGGGGTTTTCGGTCACCGGGATGGCGGCAATCTTGTCGATCACGTCCATTCCGGAGATCACGCGGCCGAATTCCGTATAGCGATTGTTGGGCGGCTGGAAGACCTGCGTGTCATTGGCCGTGCAGATGAAAAACTGGCTTCCGCCCGTGTGCGGCTGGCCCGTGTTGGCCATCGCGACAATGCCCTTCGTGAATGGCACCTGATGGCTGAGTTCATCTGGGATGGTGTAGCCCGGGCCGCCGGTACCGTCGTTGCGAGGATCGCCCGTTTGAATCACGAAGTTCTTCACGATGCGGAAGAACGTGCAATCGTGGTAGAAGTTGTGCTCTGCCAGGAACACGAAGTTGTTCACCGTGATGGGCGCGTCTTTGGCGAACAGCTGGATGGTGAACGTCCCGTAATTGGTGTGGACAATGGCGTCATAGGTCTTGTTCGGGTTGATGAACATCTTCGGCATGCTCTTCCACTGCTCGGTCGACGTGTGCAGGTACGGCGGGTTGGCCGTATCGAGCGTCTGGCCGGTTTCATTGGACAGCGTGTCCGGCGCGTTCGTGTTCGACAAGTTCGCTGTGTTGTCCGGCGAGGCGGTGTTACCGGCCGGCGTGCCACAGCCCGCCACCGCGACGAGCGCCGCCAGCGTGATGCCCGCAAGCAAGGTCCGACGTTTCATCGTTCTGCCTCCTCTTGAGCTTGGACCAAGCCCCATCATATCACAGCTCGCATCGCGACGCCCCTACGGGCGGAGGTTCAGGCGGTCAAACACGGCTTGAAGCAGCACCTGGGCGTTGGACCCGTCCGACGAAATGACATTTCCGTCGATCACGACGGGGCCAGGTTCAAAAATGGCGTAGCGAAACATGGGCTCGTGCTCGTTCACCACGTGCGAGGGCGCCGTGAAGCGAAGGCCGCCCAGAAGGCCAGCCGAGGCGAGGCACAAGAGCCCCTCGCCCGAGGCGACAAACAGGCCACCCGTGGTGGAAAACCGGCGCAGGTACCGGTGCAGCCGCAGGTCTTCCCAGGTGGAGGCCTCGTACAAGCCGCCGGGCAGAATGCACAGCCCAACGTCCGGCGGCACAGGCTCCTCGATCACGCCATCCGCTTGCACAGTCAGGCCTTCCGCCGTGTGGCACCACCGCCCGTCGAGCGTGATGACGCGCGCCCGGCGGTTCAAGCGCCGCAGTCCCTCGAGCACCGGGGCGACGTCCCCCAGGCGCGAGCATGGCAAGGCGACAAAGACAGCTCTCATGGGCAGGCTTGTCCTCTCGTTCCGATGGGTGTCGATGTGGGTGACGGTCCATGGTGAATGGTGTCGATGGTATCGTAACAAAAAGTGCGCCGCGTGGATCGCGTTCGGGCGGATCGGCCGCGCCCTGGAAACAGAGCCAGCGGCTGAGCGCGGTTGTGGGCTTAGGCTGTCCGCAACATGTCCAAAAGGTGTTGGCCTCGTGCCCGCGACGTGGTAGTCTCTGATCTTGCGAAAGCCAGCGTGTGGGAGGGACGGCCGTCGTGCTTGACGTGAGCGAGATCGTCCGTGGACTGAATCCCGAGCAGAAGGATGCCGTCACAACCACGAGCGGGCCGCTGCTCGTCGTCGCAGGGGCGGGAAGTGGAAAGACGAGCGTTCTCACGCGCCGGATCGCGTATCTCATTGCGCACGCCGGCGTCGCGGTGCACGAGATCCTCGCCATCACCTTCACCAACAAAGCTGCGCGCGAGATGAAAACGCGCATCCGGGACCTGATTGGCCCGCGCGCCGATGACCTTTGGATGGGCACCTTTCACAGCGTGTGTGTGCGCATCCTGCGGCGCGAGGCGGACCGCTTGGGCTACGACCCCAACTTCACGATTCTCGATTCCGAGGACCAGGAGGCGCTCGTCCAGCAGTGCCTGCTCGATCTCGGCTATGACCTGAAGGCGCACGACGCGCGGTCCATCAAGCATCGCATCTCCCAATGGAAAAACGAAGGAAACGCTCGCGTCGTCAACGAGGCGAACCCATCCGACCTCATCGCCGACCGCGTGATGGATCTGTATCAAAAGCGATTGTTTGCAGCGAACGCGATGGACTTCGACGACCTCATCGGCCACACGGTTCTGCTTTTCGAGACCCACGAAGACGTCCTGGAACGGTACCGAGACAAGTTCCGCCACGTGCTCGTCGACGAGTATCAGGACACCAACGGCATTCAGTTTCGTTTGTTGCGCCTGCTTTGCGGGAAACATCGCAACCTGTGCGCCGTCGGCGATGCGGACCAGGCCATCTACGCATGGCGCGGCGCGGACAGCGAGCACATGTTGCGGTTCGAGCGGGACTTCCCGGACGCGAAGATCGTGTTGCTCACGCGCAACTATCGTTCCACGCAGGATATCCTCGATGCGGCCAACAGCGTGATCGCCCACAACGCGCGGCGCCGGCCCAAAGAGCTGCGGTCAACGCGCGGCCGCGGGGAGAAGCCGCTCGTCGTGCGGCTGCCGGATGGCGGGGCCGAGGCGAGCTACGTGGCGCAATCCATTGCGGAACACGTGCAAAACGGCGGGCGGTATGAGGACTGCGCCGTGCTGTACCGGGCCAACGCCCAGTCGCGCGCGTTGGAAGAGGCGCTGCTCGAGCGCGCCATTCCTTACACGGTGGTCGGCGGCATGACGTTCTATGATCGGCGCGAGGTCAAAGACGTGCTCGCGTATCTGCGCGTCCTCGTCAATCCTCAGGACGAGATTTCGCTCTTGCGCATCATCAACCGTCCAAAGCGCGGCCTCGGGGACTCTGCGGTGGACAGGCTGCTCGAATTCGCGCATAGCGAAGGCATAAGCTTGTATCAGGCGCTGAGTCGCGGCGAAGAGGCAGGGCTCGGTGAGCGCGCCGCCGAGTCGGCGCGACAGTTTCACGCGGCCCTCGAGGAGCTCGCGCTGTGGATGGAGGGCATGCCGGTCTCCGAGTTTCTGGCCGAGGTGTTGCACGCCACCCGCTATCGCGAGATGTATCTGCAATCCGGGAAAAAGGAGGACCTCGCGCGCGTCGAAAACATTGATGAGCTTTTCAGCGTGACGCGATCGTTCGACGAGCGGCGGGGAGGCACGGTCGCCGAGTTTCTGGCGGAGGTCAGCCTCATGTCGGACATCGACAAAGAGCGGGATCGCGGCAAGGGCTCGGTCAGGCTCATGACCTTGCACGCGAGCAAAGGGCTCGAATTTCCCGTCGTCTTTCTCGTGGGCATGGAAGAAGGCCTTTTCCCGCACGCGCGGTCCCTCGACGATCCACTGCGCATCGAGGAGGAGCGCAACCTCTGCTATGTGGGGCTCACGCGCGCCATGGACAGGCTCATCCTGACCCATGCCGCCTGGCGCACCCTGTACGGCCAGACGGTGGCGCGCGAGCCGTCGCGATTTCTCGAGGAAATCCGCGCCGACCTCGCCGTTCGGGTCGATCTCGCCGAGGCGCTGGAGCCGGACGTCCTGCGCCCAGGGGATCGCGTCGTGCACCCGCAACACGGGCAGGGCATTGTGCTCGCCGTCGACGCGGGTGCCGACGAAGAGCGTGTGCAGGTGATGTTTCACCCGTCCATAGGCATGAAATGGGTGTCGAAGAAAGGATTACGGACCGACGGCGCCGTCGTGGTACAATGAGACGAGCGCATCTGCGCCGACGGATTTGGCATCACAGGGGGCTACCGCTTTGATGTATTGGATCATCGTCCTCAGCGTGCTCGCAGCGTTGATCGCAGCGTACACCGCCTTTTACTTCTGGGCGCGCAAGCGCCAGCGCCAGTTTGACGAGCAGTTTTTGGCACACAAGCAGCGTTTCGAGGTGTTTGTCCTGTCGAAGCGGCGCGTGCGCGAGCGGGGAAAGCAGGGCATTGCCCGGTTCGTGCCGTTGACCACCTATCAGGTGGTGGGGCGCGTCACGCTGGGACAGACCATGAAGGGCCTGCACGTTCATCGGACGGCGAACGTGACGTTTCGCACCACCAAAGAGGAATACGACAAAATCGAGGTCAATCGAAAGTACCGCATGGATATCGCCGGGGATTTTATCGGCAATGTCGTGGCTGAGGTGACGAACAAACGGCGACGTGAACTGGAGCGAAAGCGCCAAGAGCAAGTGGCGACGCGAGGAAAAGGCATGCGGCGCTTTTCGTTCGCGAGGCGCAAACCCGAATGACGGATCGCGCACCGGTACGGGCAAATGCATAGTGTGATGTCGACATCTCCAAGGGAGGTCGACATCGCCATGCCAACACCCAACCGCTCGCACCGAGCGGGGCCGAAGGGCGCCCGCGCTCGCAAAAGCTCCAAGCCGCACAGGCCTCCGCGCGCGTCGTCAAAAGACGCGGGGCAGGAGGTCATTCGCTATCGCCCGCGGCGCCCCGAGGACGACGACTGGATCGTCCAGCTCGCGCGGCGCGAACTCGGCCACGTGCACGAGCAGGCGTTTGGAGAGCCGTTTCCTGAAGTGGAACTGCGCCAGTATCTCGAGTCCGGCATGCCGACGGTCGTGATCGAACGGAGCGGCCGGCCGGTGGGATTTTACTCGTATCTGCCGAGCGCGGAGGGCAAGATGCACGTGAGCGCCCTCGTGGTGGACGCAAAGTTCCAGCGCCAAGGCATTGGCCGGAAGGCGATGGAGCACTTGGAGTCCGAGGCGAGGCGCATGGGCGCGCACACGCTCGAAGTGTTTATTCAGGACGTCAATCCGAGGAGCCTGGCGTTTGCGAGGGAGCTCGGCTTTCGAGAAGTGGCGCGCGTCGAACCGAGAACGCTGGTGCTGTGGAAGTCCATCGCCGTGAGCCCCATCGCCGTGAGCCCGGGCGTGCCCTCGCTCCCGCTCCCGTTCTGACGCGGTCTGGACGCTCGCCCGGTCCACGCGCGCCCCATTGTGCTTGCATTGCGGCTCTGCGTGTGCGTATGCTAAAGGCGTATTGGAGGGATGGATCATGGTGAACGACGTGACCTCCACAGAAGCGCGCATTCGCGAGGCCATCGAGTCCATTCGCGAAGCCATCCAGCAGGATGGCGGCGATGTGGAATTTGTCTCTTACGACGACTTGTCGAAAACAGTCTACGTGTCGCTGCAGGGCGCCTGCGTGGGGTGTCCGGCGAGCGTGATGACGTTAAAGATGGGGATTGAGCGCGCGGTCAAAAAGGTTGTGCCGGACGTCGAGTACGTCGAAGCGGTGTGAGGCCGCGCGAGGCCCGTGTGGCCGCCGCCCTGCCAAGGGCGGTTTTTTTGTCTCGCGCATATGGTATACAATGGATGGAGTGATGGCGCCGCATGGATGTGCGCGTGAACCCAAAGGGCGTGTTCGTGTCTCTGCCCAAGCCGCCGAGGCCCGCGCCGTTTGCGGCGAGCTTGGCGCAGGCGCTGCACGTGCCTGAGGCCTATATCCGCGATCTCATGCGGCGGAACCTGCTCCGCGCGCGGGGCCGCACGCCTGGCGCGGACGAGCGATGGGACAGGCCTCTCAACGTCTGGGTGGCGGAAGACCTGGGGCCGGTGGATGTGACGTCGGCTCGCCTTCCGGAGGTGCGCGTCCTCTACGCCGACTCGAGTGCGATGGTCGTGGACAAACCCGCGGATCTCTTGGTGCACAGCGACGGGACCGATGCACCGACACTCGATGCCTGTGTGCAGCGGCTGTTGAACGAGGAAGGCGCGGGCCGCGCGTATCACGTGCATCGCTTGGATCGGGCGACGACGGGGTGCGTGCTGTACGCAAAGCACGGGCTCATCCTTCGCGCTTTGGATCTAGACCTTGCCGCGCGGCGAATCGGCCGCACGTATCTGGCCATCGCGCGCGGAGAACGCCTCCAGACAGGCGTCGTGGAGCGGCCCATCGGGCGGGATCGCCATGTGTCCGGGCGCTTTCGCGTCTCTCGGACGGGAAAAATGGCGCGCACGAAACTCGAGGTGCTGGACGCAGTGCTGCGGGGCGGCGAGTGGTGGACGCTCGTGCGGCTCCGGCTGGAGACGGGGCGCAGGCATCAAATCCGCGTCCATCTCGCGGCGCTAGGGGCGCCGCTCGTCGGCGACGAGCTCTACGGTGGCCGTCCGCACGCGGGATTTGGATCCTCTCACATCGCGTTACACGCGCATGCGCTCGAGTTTTGGCATCCCTACACAGGCGCGCGGGTCGACGTGAAGGCACCGGTCCCGCCCGCATGGCTCGAGCTTGCCCACGACATGGGCCTTTCCGTGGAACGCCTGAAAAGGGAGTGACGTTGTGCCTTCTCGCTTTCGTGAGGTGCAGGCGTTCGCGCGCAAGCTCGGCGCGAACTGCATGGCGCATGACATCGCCTCGCTCGCCGCTCAAATCGCCTTTTACGCGATGTTCTCGCTCCTGCCGCTCATCATTCTCGTCATGTACGGCGCGAGCCTGGTGGTTCCGCACCGCGTCATCGTGGAGTTGTTGCTGGGCGCGCTCCGGCCCTATTATCCCGATCTGCAGAACGCCACGCAGATGCTTGAAAATAGCCTGAACAAGCTGAGCAACATCGGTGCGCGCGCGGGATTGGTCAGCTTTCTCTCGCTCGCATGGTCGGCGACGAGCGCGTTGATCGCGGTTCAACAGGCGCTCGACCGGATCTTCGAGGTGACTGCGCCCAGGTCGTTTCTCGCTCGCCGGGCCATCGCGGCGCTGTTCCTTGTGGCGCTCGTGTTGTTGACCGTGATGTCCGCGCTCGCCATGGCGCTCTATCCCTGGGTGGTCCACCACATCCCCGCAGGCAACTGGCTGGTGACCGCGTTCACGCGCTTTTCGGGCGTCACGCGCATGCTCTATCCGTTGTCCCTCTTCATCACGTGCCTGATTGTATACCGTTATCTTCCATCCAAGCGCATCAACCTGAATTGCACCATTCTCGGCGCGCTCGCCGCGACAGTGTTGCTCGATCTCGCCCGGCTTCTGTTCGTCGTGTACGCGGCGCATGCGGCCACGTATCACGTGGTGTACGGCGGACTGACCGTGGTCATTTTACTCATCTTCTGGATGTACATTGCGCTCATCATCCTGCTTTTTGGAGCGGAAATCGCGGGATTGTTGGCGCAGATGGGTGGGGACGAAGGAGGTGTGCCCACTTGACCCGCGGGGACGAATTCCCGGATCAGCTGAGCCTCATCGGCATGGTCTTCTATGCCTATCATGGGGTGTATCCCGAGGAGCAAACGCTCGGTCAGCGCTTCGTGGTGGACCTGCACATGTACGGCGACTTTCGCCGCGCCGGCGAGACGGACGACCTCCATCACGCCGTCAATTACGCCGCCGTCTACGACGTCGTGCGTGCCGCCGTCGAGGGCGATCCCGTCCGGCTGATCGAGGCGCTGGCCGAGCGCATCGCGAGCCGCGTGCTCGCCGCGTTTCCGCAGATTGGCTCCGTGGAGGTCGCCGTCTCGAAGCCCGGAGCGCCTGTGCCCGGGCCGCTCGACACGGTGCGCGCCGTGGTGAGGCGCCGGCGCTGAGCGCTATGCCATGCGCCGATACAGGTGTGTTGCGTAGTAAAACAGGATGGGCGTGACGCCGAGGCGATAGATTCGCCGGCGCGACGCCGCCAGGTGCGCGGCCGTCCGCGCCTTGGGGTCCGAGAGGTACATGCCCATCAGCCCTTGCACGACGTAGCGGTGAATGACGCCGCCCGGGATATCGGCTGACCGCTCCACGCCCTCTGCGGCGAACTGCTCGATGCGCGCCCAAGCGGTCGTCGGATCGCGATAACAGGCGACGAAGTTAAAGTCGCCGTGCACCTCGTCCTCGGCGGCGTCAATCCAGTAGTCGAGCAAGATGTGCAGCCCGCAGATGTATGGGAAGTATTTTCTGTGCAGCCTTTGCACGTCGGACGGGCTGACGGGTTCTGTCGCGGCGAGAAACAGGGCGAACATGCCGAGCGTCGAGCCCGTGGCCGCTGCCCACTCGTGCCAGGCGACGCCTGGATAGGCGCCGAGGTGCTGGCGGGTCCAGCGGAGCAGCCGCTCCTCCCGCTCTTCAAGGGGCGCGTGCTTGTGTTCTTGAAGTTCACTGTATCGCCTTGCGTACCAGTCCACCTGGGATTCTACCCGAGCGTAATGGGGAAGTTGCGCTAAAGCGCGCTGGCACGTCTCCACGAGCGCGGCGAGATATCCGCCGTCATCGCCGTGCGTATAGTGGCGGTAATAGTTCGCGGGCGATACGCCGGGATGCACCGCGTCCTGCAGGCTCTGATGGAGCGTTCGAAACGCGATGGGGTCGTGGACGCCGGCGCGGTCGCACAGGTTGTCCAAGTAGTCGCTGATGGTCTGCAGCGACACGATGGCCTGAACGAGGCGCGCCATGTACTCCGGGCTTGCGGCAGCGTAGACCGATCCGCCATCCGCGTGGAACTGCTTGTCCCTCAGGCTCGCCAGCGCCTGCTCGCGCAGAAGCTCGTCGGGGATGGCCTCCGCTCGCGCGCGCCATGCGGCGAGCTCGGCGCGCACGAGCGGCATCACGCGGCGAAAGAGCCGGTAGAGAAATTGGCTGTGGCTGAGTTTGGAGCCGTGGGGCATCCTTCATCCTCCGTTCTTGGGCGCTTCACCGGCGATCGAACAGCTCCAGGAGCTGCTGGAACCACCCCGGCCCGCCTCCAGATCCTATCGTACCCGAAGGCTCCGATTTTACGCTCCCGCCCGTTGGGGGTGCGGGGGTTTGTGCCCCTGCGGAGGGTGCCGGCACGGCGGCCTGCGGCGCGCTGTGTACCTGAGTTGCGTGAGGTGAGAACGGAATCGCGTGATGATGGGCGGGCCAGTGCGCGGGGTGATACGGGTGAAGCGGCACATGGCCCATCTGTGGCGTCGCCGGAGGAATCAGCCCTCTGCGCTTGATGCCATGATGGAGCATCGTGACGAAGGTGCGCACTTTTTCGTCCTGAGCGATGTCAAAGGCCAGTCCGCCAAATTTGATGAAGGAGTCGAGCTTCACGTCGTTCACCTCCTGCGTTCATCCCGATCCTATTCGCCGAATCCGCGCCGTGACGGCGGCGTTTACCGGGTGGGAAGGCGAGGCGAAAGCGCGCGAAGATGCAGACCCCCGGCATTTCACGTATCATGGGTGGAGAACATCAGCGAGAGAGGAGATCCGCGATGTCGAGTCCGACAACCAGCGCGCCCCATGTTGCCCATCGGTTCCTCGATGTGGCCGATTGGCTCGAGGCGAAGGGCGCGTCTCGATATGCCGAGCGCATCCGCAGCATCTTCGCGGACAGCGGCGCGTTAACCACCTATACCGCGGCCTTTTGCGGTTTGTTTTCTGCGGGAAAATCGAGCCTGGTGGGGGCGCTGTCCGGCACGCACCTGAAGACCGGGGCCAACCCCACCACGGCCGAGGTGGAGGCCGTCGAGATCGCCACGAAGCGCGGCACCTTGCGCCTGCTCGATACGCCCGGCATCGACTCCACGGATGACCGACACCGGGAGGCGACGATGAATGCGCTGTATCAGGCGGATCTCGTCGTCGTCGTGACGGACTATCAACACGTCGAGGCCGATAGCAACCTCGAACTGCTTCAGATGTTTGCGGAGAGCGAGAAACCGCTCCTCTTCGTCGTGCACCAAATTGACAAGCACCTCGAGGCCGAGCTCTCGTTTGACGAATTTGCGGCGAGCGTGCGCGATCTCGCCGCCGACTACGGGGTGGACCCTTCGCGCGTGTTCTTCACGTCGGTGCGGCCGTCCCCGTACAGCCAGCTGGACGAGCTGCGCGCCTACCTCGTCCAAAGCGCCGAGTCCGGTCTGGGCACGGGCGGAGAGCCGATGCTGCGCCGCCTGATCGAGGTCGCCCGTGAAGGGGTGAGCGCCTGTTACGAGGCCGAGCTCGCGGCGAGGGCGCAGGCCGTCGAGATCGCATGTGGAAGGGCGCCTCAGACGCTCGACGAGGCTCGCGAATGGTTGTGGGACGCCAAGCGCCGCGCCGAGGCCCTCGCGCAGGAGGCGGAGGAGCGCCGTCAGGACGCCAAGCGCCGCGCCGAGGCGCTCTGCGACGGTTGGCTGCGCACGGTCGATCTCGCGCAAATCGCGCCCTACGAGACGGCCGAGAAGGGACGCAGGTACATCGAGAGCCTCCGGCCGGATTTCAAGGTCGGCGTGTTTCGCGCCGCCAAAAAGACGGACGCGGAGCGGGAGGCTCGGCTTGCGGCGTTCGTGCGCGATCTCGCCGAGAAGGTCGAGAACTTCCTCACGAGGCCGCTGTCTGCGGAGATGGCCCAGCAGATTCGCGATCTCGGTCTCGGTGCGGCTGCCGAACAGCGGCTGATCGAAAGGTGCCAGGGACTTCGCGTGCACATCGACGAGGCTTACGTGCAGGCGTGCGTGAAACCGGGATCGCTCGTGTCGACGGAGTACGGCCATCAGTTCGTCCGGGACGTGCAGGATCGGGTGCGCCGGGAGATGCGCGCGCAGGTCCAAACCCTCGCGGAGGAGCTTTGGGCTTCCATCGAGGACAAGATCCGCGAGGAAGAAGCGAAACGCCTAGCGGAGCGAGAGGCGGCAGACGCGCGGTGCCGGGCATTGCGCAGCTATGTCGAGTACGGGGAACAATACGAGAACGCGCTCGCGTCCGTGACCCAGGGGGAGGTGCCGCGCGATGAATGAGCGGGACCGCGCGCTCATGCGCCTTCGGGAGCTTCGCGACTTGGTCGAGGGTATGGAGGGCGTCGATTGCAGGTTGCTCGAGCGCGCCCTGCAACGGTTGGAACAAAGGGCGACCACGATTGCCGTCTTCGGAGCGTTTTCGGCTGGCAAGTCGTCGCTTCTCAATGCCCTGTTGGGGCGGGCTCTCTTGGCCGTCTCTCCGCAACCTACGACGGCCGCCATCACCAGCATTCATCCGGCAACGGGTGACGCGCGGGTCGAGATTTCGGCCAAGACACACGAGGAGCTGTGGCAGGACGTCCAAGCCCTCGTGACGGCACTCGGCCTGCGGGCATCGAGCTTGGAAGACGCGATTCAGCTGGCGGCCGGCCTCTTGCCGGCGAAGTTTCCGGTCCACCTGCGGCGGCATATTCGTTTTCTCAAGGCGCTCGCCGAAGGGTATCCCGAGATGGGGCCGCGGATCGGTTCGCGTTGGGCGGCAACGCTTGCGGAGCTTCGCGATTTTTCCGCAGACGAAAAACGCGCGGCTTACGTCAGCCAAGTGGACGTGTGGGCCGATTCTCCGCTCGGCCGGCGTGGGTACATCTTCGTCGACACGCCTGGCGTCGACTCCATTCATCGCCGTCACACCAACGTGGCGTTTCACTACATGCGCGAAGCGGATGCCGTCCTGTTCGTGATGTATTACACGCACGCCTTCAGCCAGGCGGACCGCGAGTTCCTGCTGCAGCTCGCTGGCGTGCAGGACGTGGCAGGGACCAACAAGTTGTTTTCGGTCGTCAACGCCGTCGATCTCGCCGAGAGCGAGGAAGAACTGCAGGCCGTGCTCGAGCGCGTGCGGCAAGACGAGCGGCGGCTCGGCGTGCGCGAGCCCCGCGTCTATCCCGTGTCGGCGCAGCTCGCCCTCGCGGCTCGCCTGCTCGCCGCCGATCCGAGCGACGAGACCGCGCTGACCATCGCGCGCGCCCGCCTGGGTCGTGACGATTTCACGCCTACCCCAGAGCAGATTCAGCACCTCGAACGGCTTGCTGGGCTCGCGGCGCTCGAGTCCGATCTCGCCGACTTCTGCACCCACGAAGCGGACAGGCTGGCGCTCGATCTCGTCGAACGCACGCGCCAAGCCCTGATACGCGATGTCGAAGCGGCATACGAGAAGGTCACGCTTGCGATCACGGCGGACGAGGCGGAGCGCGAGCGGCAGCGCGCCCAGATCCAGAAGGCGCAGGCGCTCGTGGCGGATGCGTCGTCCTCCGTCGGTGCGCGCGCTGTACCGCCGCTCGCGCGGGAACTGAGCGAGCTTTTGTTTCACGCGGGAGAACGCGTTCGCTTCGCCTATCGCGACATGTTCCGCGAGGCCTTCCACCCCGGCCGTTTCCGCCTCGGCAATCCGCAGGACAAGCTGCGTGAGGCGGCCAAGGAGTTCGCGGACGCGCTCGGCCGCCGCGTCGAAATTGAGCTTCGGACATTCGCGCTTCGGGCCGAGCAGTTGGCGGCAAGGGCGGCCCATCAAGACGCCAAGCGGCTCGCGGATGCATGGCCGGTGCAGGCGGTGCCCGTGCGAGAGCCCGAGCTTTCGCTGCAGCTCGCCGCGGCGGACGAAGCCATCACGCTGGAGGATGACATGCTCGCCCCGTACTTCCGGCACTTTCGCTCCGCCAAACAGTTTTTTGAAGAGGGCGGGCAGGTGGCGATGATGGACGCGGCCATGCCCGCGGTCTTGGAACAGGTCAAAACCAAGCTGGACGAAGTCGGCGGACGCTTGGCGGAGGAGGCCCAGCGCGCCCTCGTCGACTCGCTCTCAGCCTTTTACGACGATCTCGCCTCGTCCTTGGATGCATTGGCAGCTCAGCTCGAGGCGCCCCGCGACCCCGCGGAACGCGATCGGCTGAGAGAGGTGCTTTCGGCGCTTCGGGCGGGCGCTTGAACATTCCGTTTGTCGCTCGTGCGACGGATGGTTAGAATGGAGAAGCGAGAAGGCCTGCCGAGGGGGAGATTTGCATGCGGCGTCGACGTTGGGATTACGAGGACTGGCCGAGTGAGAACAGGCGTGTCGGCGTGTGGCTCGCGAGCGGGACCGCGCTGCTTGCCATCTGCTACATCCTCGGCATCTGGACGGGTGCGGCGCTCACGCGCGGTCATTCCCAGACGACCGTGGAATACGTTCCTCCCCAGACGGGCAACACCGCGAGCACGTCCGGATCGCTCACGCCGATCCCGGGCGTCGAGGACACGACCATAGTGACGCAGATTTATAACCGAGTGAAAAATAGCATCTTTACCATTACGGCCGTCTCCGGAGGCAAGCCGACGTCGAGCGACGCAGAAGAAGATATCGGCACGGGGTTCCTGATCGATCACAACGGCGATCTCTTGACCAACGCGCATGTCGTCGGATCGGCCACAACGGTCCAGGTGTCCGGGGACAACCGCCAATTCGTCGGCCGCGTGATTGACGCCGACCAGCTGGACGATCTCGCCATCGTTCGCATCCCGGCGCCCAAATCGCTGGAACCGCTGCCGTTGGGATCGGTGAAGTCGCTTCAGCCGGGCAGCCTGGTCATCGCCATCGGCAACCCGTTTGAGCTGACCTCGAGCGTCAGCTCGGGCATCGTGAGCGGACTCAACCGGTCGATGTCCGAGTCGAACGGGCACGTGATGAACGGCATGATCCAGACGGACGCGCCGCTCAACCCTGGAAATTCGGGAGGCCCGCTGCTCAACGCGGCAGGACAGGTCGTCGGCATCAACACGCTGATCGAAAGCCCTATCGAGGGGTCCATCGGCATTGGCTTTGCCATTCCTATCGACCGGTTTATCCAGCTCGAGCCAGAATTGCTCGCCGGCAAACCCGTCGCGCACGCCTGGCTCGGCATCGAGGGAATGGACATCGACAACCTGATGCGTCAAGCGCTGCACTTGCCTGTGGCCTCGGGCGTCTATGTGACCGAAGTGACCCCGGGCGGCCCCGCCGCGAAAGCGGGGCTGCGCGGAGATTCGAACGCGGCCAAGTTGAACAGTCTAAGCCAGTCGGCCAATCCGTACGCGCTGCTCAAGGGGAACGGGGACATCATCGTCGGGATTGACGGCAAGCAGGTCTCCAGCATCGAACAGTTGACGCAGGATATCAACCAAGATCAACCGGGTCAGACGGTGGTGCTCACCGTGTTGCGCGCAGGCAAAACCCTGCACGTGCGCGTCACGCTCGGGACCTGGCCATCCAGCCAAAATCCGTGAACCTAAAGGCGCTGACCTTCGTCCTTAGGGCTGAAGGCGCGCGTTGCGGACGGCCTGTTTGCGTTCCTTGGCGACGTGCGACTGATGAAACATCTTGAGCAGTGCCCGTTTTTCCAGGCGAGACACGTAGGACCGCGAGATTTCGAGCGAATCGGCCACTTCGTTTTGCGTCCATTCGCGGCCGTCGGCGAGGCCGAATCTCAACTCGATGACTTTGCGCTCCCGATCATCGAGGACATCGAGCAGTTGGCGCATCGTGTTGATCTCCATTCGGCGCGAAACCTCGTCTTCCGTGGAGTCGCTCTCGGAAAAGAGGATGTCGCCGATGGTGATCTCGTTCCCCTCCTTGTCCGTGCCAATCGGACTGTAGAGGGAGACGTCCTTGCGCGACTTTCGCTGCGCGCGAAGCTGCATCAGGATCTCGTTCTGGATGCACCGCGCGGCGTACGTGGCGAACTTGGTGCCTTTGGACGGTTGATACGTGTCGACAGCCTTAATCAAGCCGACCGTGCCGATGGAAATCAGATCGTCCTGATCGATCCCGGACGTATCAAACTTCTTCGTGTCGTCGACATCGCCGCGGTAGGGCCATCGTGGAGGCGAGTGCGTGCATTTTCAGGAGATCATTCAGCATTACGGCTATGCGGGCGTCTTTTTCATCATCTTCGTCGAGGCCATCGGGTTTCCCTTTCCAGCTGAGACGACGCTGACACTCGCCGGGATCGAATGGTCCAAAGGCGTGTTCCATCTCGTCCCCTTGTGGCTCATGGGCTGCCTTGGCAACGTGGTCGGGTCGGCGGTCGCGTATGGGATCGGCTGGTTTTTGGGACGCCCCGTCGTCTTGTACTTCGGCAAGTATGTCGGCATCACGGACAAAAAGCTCGACATGGTCAACGACCGTTTTCAGCGCTATGAATTGGCCGTGATTTTCATCGCCAAGTTTATCGCGGGTGTCCGCATCATCGTGCCGTACCTGGCCGGTATCAACCGCATGAACCCCGTCAAATTCTTCACCGTGAATACCCTCGCGGCCGTGGTATGGTCTGGCGCCTTCATCATCGCCGGCAAGTATATTGGCGAGGAAGTCAGCCGCTACTGGCCGTTCCTCAAGCATCACCTCTGGCTCGCTGCCATTCTCGTTGCCGTGATCGTGGCTGCCATTGTGGCGCTGCGCGTCGTGGAGCGGAAGAAGTTGCATGGCTCGAAGGGCGGCGAAAAAGCCCCTGCAGATCGAAAACGAGCAGAACCCTGACCCATCGCCCATCGACTCATCTGGGCCGCTGTCGTAGGACATCCTCGGTCGCGCATAGATGCGAAGGGGGGTGTTCTTCGTGCAGCGGCCCATTCGCGTGATCTGGATTCAAGACGCAAAAGAGAACCCGGAGGCGCTGGACGCGCAGCTCGCTCGGCTTTGGTCGAAGACCTGGGTGAAGCTCGCGGCCTCCACGGCCGCTACGCGGCCAGACCTGTCGCCGGGAGATGGGTCCTGATGTGGACCGCCGTGTACACGAGGGTATCGACCGAGCATCAGGCGCAGGCGGGGCACGGGCTCGACGTCCAGCGCGACGCGTGCGTGCAGTATGCGCTGTCGCTAGGCGCCTCGCCGGATCAAATACGCCTGTACGAAGAGGCGGGCGGATCGGGCGAAGACATGGACCGCCCCGAGCTGATGAGGCTCCTCGACGACGTGCGGCGCGGGCTCGTGGACCGCGTGGTGGTGAAACACCCCGATCGCTTGTCGCGCAATGTGGCGGACAAGGCGATTGTGGTGCGCGAACTGTCCGCGTGCGGCGTCAAGCTGCATTTCGTCGACGTCCCAAACTGGGATGAATCGGACGAAGCCGTCTTGTTGTTTCATGTAATTTCCAGCATCGCCGAGTACGAGCTGCGCCAAATCCGGCGGCGCACGCTCGCGGGCAAACTGCGTGCGGTGCGAGACGGCAAGGTGATGCCGTCCGGCGTCGATCCGTACGGCTATCGCTACGAAGCGGGTCAGTATGCCGTGGTGCCGGAGGAGGCCGAGATCGTCCGCCTGATCTACCGCTGGTACGGCATGGACGGCCTGAGCCTGCGCCAAATCGCGGACCGCCTGGACAACATGGGGGTGCCGACGAAGACGCGCCAGGCCGCGCGGTGGCACCACAGCACGGTGGCGCGCATTTTGGGCAACCCGCTTTACCAGGGCACGTGGCTGTACAACAGGCGGCGCACGCAGAAGAAGCATGCGCGCACCGGGGCGGGCGCGCGCCGAGGTCGTGGTCGGCAGGTCGTCGCCGTTCGCGATCCGTCCGATTGGATTGCGGTGCAGGTGCCTGCCATCGTCGATCCGGCCCTTGCCCGGGCGGTTGAAAAGCGGAAGCGGCGGGGCGAGCGGCGTGGGTCCGCGTCTCGCCACTCGTTTCTCTCGGGCAGGCTGGTCTGTGCGCGCTGTCAACGGCTGTGGCGCCACGAGGCATGTCAGACGTCAGGTGGGTTGGTGCGCCGGTTTCGGCGCCCGCCGGCCGAGCGCGGGGAGCGTGCCTGTCCGTTTCGCTGCGCGCGCGTGCCTGCGGAGCAGGTTGAGCGGGCCGTGTGGCGCGAACTGGTCCGCCGCGTGCGCGACGCCGGGATCGCCCCGGTTTCGAGCGCTGTGCGCGAGGGCGCGGGCGGCTGGCTGACCGACGACCAAGCGAGCATTCGCCAAGCGATCCGAGCGGCGCTCAACAAGCGCCATCGCGCCCAGGATCTGTACGTGTCTGGTCATCTGGACCGCGCCGAGGCGCTCAACAAGGTGGCCGAGGCAACCCGGCGCGTGCGCGAGGGATGGATGGAGGCTTGCCGCCTTTGCCACGCGCGCCGGCAGCAGGAAGTCGCGCAAGCGGCGATGTGGGAGGCGCTGGAGTCGAGCGCGGACGTGGAGTTGCAGCGGCTTTGGCTCGATACGTTCGTGTCGCGCGTGGAAATGGATGCGGCGGGAGATGAGATCAGGCTCGCCGTGGTGGGCTGGCTGGGCGGAGCGACAGGTTGGAGTGTCGACGACACGTTGGCGACGTGAGCGACCAGGCGTAGGTTGTGCTCGACGAGGATGTCGTGCGCCTTCTTATCCCGGTAGGTCCGCCAAAGCTCAAAGTACTTGGCTTCTTCCTCCTTGGACAGCGGTTGCGGAAACGACTGGCTGGCGAAGCTTGACGCCAGCGTGAAGTCGCCGGCCCATCCGGAGAAGAGGGACAGCTCGAACAAAGGAAAGTCACCTCCGACTGTGCGAAACGGCCGTGCTTCCTAGCCTATGTCGTGCCTCCGCAAGGGGTGAGATGTAGCGCGCAAGCCCAAGGCCTATCAGCCGGTGGCCGAGATCGTTCGGATGCACTGGCGCTTCGCCGCCCCTCAGGATGTCCTCCAGGCGTCCAGAGCGGTAGCCGGCGATGACGAGGGGCTCTCGCCCAGCGAACCAGGCGTCGACCGGGGCGACGGGGATGCCACGCGCCATGGCGCGCTGCACGATGACCTGATTGAGGCCCGACACGGCCGCCACCGCGATGGGTGAACGCGGAAACGGATTGTACAGGGTGCAGCACACGAGCGGGATGCCTTGCCGCTGGCACGCCCCAGCAATCCGGTCGAAGTTGCGCGCGTAGCGGGCATAGGCCTCCGCGAGCTGGCGGCGCAGGCGGCCTCCGTTCAGGGTGGCAAGGCCGGCTTGAATGAGGTCGTCGCCGCCGACGAACATGAGCGCGACGTCCGCGCCCGTGAAAGCCGCCGGGTCTGCACTCACGGCCTGGGCCAGGTTCCAACTCGTCCACCCAGGCTGCGCGATGACGCACGTGTCCACGGCCGTGTGGCGTTCGGCCGCGATCGCGCGGGCCGCGACGAGGGGGTACGCGCGCGAAGGTGCGGACGCGCACTCGCCGTACGCGATGGAGTCGCCCATATGAACCACCTTCACGGCCATCATCTCCTTTGACCGCCGCCCGCAAGCCACGCGGGGGCCGGCATACAATGAACCATCGCATCTTCATTGCATGCAAGGGGCACGCCAAACGAGTGGGTGGATGCCCGATTCTCGTCCGTGAGGAGAGGAGAACGTGACCGTACGGCCCGAACACGTGCTTTTATACGCCGCCACCCAGGGCGATCTCGTCAAGTGTTACGCCGCGGCCGACGTCGCCGGCATTCCCTACAGCCAGTGCACCGGCGACTTCCAAACGGCGTGGTCGAAGTGCGCGGATGCCTCGACGCTCGTCATCGCGGTCGGCGGCGCTGCGCTCTACGCGCTCTATTACAATCCCTGCGGCTGGTCCAATCCGGCGGCTACGCCGGCTGGACACACGCCGTTCACCGTCGAGCCGGCGGGCCAAGGCGTTCAGACCGCCCGGGCGAATACGTTCGTCAATGCGGCGGGTTACACCGCGCTCGACAGTCTCACCCTTGCGGTGATGCTGGCCTACTACGCGGTGCACGGCGCCTTCCCGCGCGGCTACGCGTCGCTGCCAGCCCAGGAGGTGCCCCAGCGCGTCTGCGTGACCGGAAGCTCGCCGCACGTGGTGGGCGTCTCCGTCTCGCAAGGAGTCGATCCGTCTCCCACCGTGTCCACGCCGTCCGTGGGCCTTTACGCCTCGTTTTCGACCGAACAGGAGGTCCTGCAGGCGTTCCAGCAGGGGTGGCCGGGTGTCGCCACCACCACGGCGCTTGGCATCGAGACGTCGCCCTACACGCAGGTGATCGCCAGCCAACCGGATCTTCACATTGCGCGCGCCTTCGCGGCTACAGGCCATTCGGCGTGGTGGCTTTCGTTTTGGACGGTCAGCTGGCCCGAGGCGGGTAAGGGCTTCTACGAGGCAGGGTACGCGGCTGGGGCGTACGCCGCTTCGCAAGTCGAGGCGTATCCGGGGACGCGCAAACCGGACTTTGTGATTTTGGATCCGGAGGGATACAATAATCCTGCGTCAACGGCTGCGGAGTTCCAGTCGTTCATCCAGGGATTTGTCGCTGGCGTGAAAAGCGTCTCGCAGCGGCTGCAGCCGGCCTTCTATGTCAATCAGTGGCAGTATGTGACTTACGACCTTCAGACGGTGGCGGAACCGTGTTTTCTCGCGATCGCGCCGATTGAGGGCAATCGCCCGATGGTGAGCGGGTCAAACATCCGCGGTTATATTGCGTATTACGCCGGCTGCCCGGCCACATCCTACGTGAATCAGGTGAAAACGTGGGGCGGCCTGTACAACACGGTTCAGTTTCGCGACAGCGGCGTCGACTGCCCGCCCGCCTGAAGGCGGGCACGGGGCTTTTCGGGCGGCGATTTTGAGGAGGATCAGTGTGGCGACATCTCGCGTGGACTCGGAGCGCGTGCGCGCATCTCGAGAAATGGACAAGCCGATGGACACGGCGCGAATTGAGCAAGCCATCCGCATGATCTTGGAGGCCATCGGCGAGGATCCGGACCGCGAGGGGCTGGTGGACACGCCTGCCCGCGTGGCGAGGATGTACGAGGAGATCTTTGCGGGGCTTCACAGAGATCCGCAGGAGGAGCTTTCTGCTCGGTTTCACGTCGAACACGGCGAAGTCGTGCTGGTGCGCGACATCCCGTTTTACTCGATGTGCGAGCATCATCTTCTCCCGTTCTTCGGAACGGCTCACGTGGCATATCTCCCCCACGGCAACGTGGTGACAGGGCTTTCCAAGCTCGCCCGGCTGGTGGACGTGGTGGCGAAAAAACCCCAGGTCCAGGAGCGAATGACCAATGAGATCGCGGACGCGCTCGCGGACGCCCTTGAGGCGGAGGGCGTTCTGGTCGTGGTGGATGCCGAACACCTGTGCATGAGCATGCGCGGCATCCGCAAACCGGGCAGCCGCACGACGACCATCGCCGCGCGCGGCAAATACGAGGACGCGCGCCTGCGCCAAGAAATTCTGCAGCTCATTCGCTTTGGCACCTGAGGCGCGCGCTCGCGCTCACGCGCTTAGCAGCAGTAGCGTCGCCTGCGGGATCGCGCTTGCCGTTCGTCGCGATCGGGGAAATCGTCCTCGTCGTCGGACGACGGGCCGACTGCGGCGCGCGCTTCCGGCGTGCCGATGTGAGCCGACTCGGCTCTTGACCCCGGAGATCCGGGCACGCGGCTCGAGTCCTCGAACGTGCCAAACACCACAGGCTTCCCATCCTTCACCATGAGCCTGCCCTTGGCATACACGCGCTCGATGCGAAACGCGTCGTCACAGACGACGATGTCCGCGTCGCATCCGGGCTTGAGGCGGCCTTTGTGCCGAAGCTTGAGCAGCCGCGCGACGTTCGACGTGGTAAAGGAAATCGCGAGCGGAATGGGAAGATGTTCTTCCCGAATGAGATCCACCGTTTCCTGCCACAGCGTCGCAATGCTTCCAATGCCCATGGCGACGAGCTTGCCCCGCTCGTCGAAGATGGGAGAGGATCCGTTCGAGTCGGAGCTCATGCTAATGACGTGCGGCTCGACACCCCCATCGAGCAGCTTCACAATGGCCTTGGACGGCTTGACAGAGACGTGATCGTGCTCATCGGGTCGAATCCCGCTCGTCACGTCGCACATGCCGTACCGCTTGCCCCACTCTATGCTCGCGTCCAACAGCCCCGGATTCCGATTCAGGTGCGTGGGCACAAACACGGAGCGCGGCAGACCGGTGCGCCGCGCCACGCGGATGAGGAGATCCAGGTGGTCGTCCTCGTCGCCCATGTGAAAGTGCACCACGCCCGCTTTGCCCGCCAACAGGCCTCCCACGTACGCTTCGGACACCAGTTCCGCAATTTCACGTTCGTCGGGATGGCTCGAGCGCGAATCGGCGATGGCGATCTCGCCGACGCCCACGACTTTGTCGACGAGGACGAGATCGGACCGCGGCATGCCCGTCAGCGTCCGCGTCGGCACCTGATACGCGCCGCTGTAGATGTACGTGGTGATGCCTTCAAAGTCGAGCGCAAACGCCTTCGCGAGAAGCTCGCGGGTGCTGCGCGTGACCCCGTCGGTGCCCAGCACGCCGACGGCCGTTGTGACGCCCGCCGCCGTCACGTGCGACAGCGAGATTTCAGGCGTGCGGTAGTGGAATCCGCCTTCGCCGCCTCCGCCCGCCATGTGAACGTGCTGGTCAATCAGCCCAGGCACGGTGGGACGCCCGTCCAAGTCGATCACGTCCATGGGCACGTTGCCGCCGAGCTCGAGGTGGCGGTCCATGGCGACGATCTGCCGGCCCGCCACGAGAAGGTCGAGTACGCCGAGATCGTCAGGTGCAAACACGTGCGCGTTTCGTAGCAGGGTGAGCGCTGGCATAGGTCCTCCTTGGTCGCATGCGTTTATATGGTAGACTAATCCAAACCAAGAGGCGCTATGCGCGAACGTCAAATGTTCCCGCGCGTTGCACCGCTTCGACGCATAAAAAAACCGCCCCGCGCGGGGCGGTTTGCGGAGGCGCGTCAGCCGTTCAGCGCAGCCTCGTAGTTCTTGTTGGCCTGATCCCAGTTCACGACGTTCCAGAAGGCCTTGATGTATTCCGGGCGGCGGTTCTGATACTTGAGGTAGTACGCGTGCTCCCAGACGTCCAGGCCGAGGATGGGCTTCTTGCCCTCCATGAGCGGGTTGTCTTGGTTGGCCGTGCTCATGAGCGCGAGCTTGCCGTTGTCGAGCACGAGCCAAGCCCAACCGCTGCCGAAGCGACCCGCCGCGACCTGCGAAAACTGCTCCTTGAAGGCGTCAAAGCTGCCAAACGTCTCGCGGATGGCTTCCGCCAGCTTGCCCGTCGGCTCGCCGCCGCCATTCGGCGACAGAAGGGGCCAGAACAGGCTGTGGTTCGCGTGGCCGCCGCCGTTGTTGCGAACCGCGGTGCGGATGTCCTCGGGCACGGCATCGAGGTTGCTGATCAGCTGTTCCACGGTCTTGGCCTCGAGATCAGCGTGGCCTTCCAGCGCTTTGTTCAAGTTGTTGACGTACGCGGCGTGGTGACCGTTGTAGTGGACATTCATGGTCGCCGCGTCGATGTGCGGCTCCAGCGCGTCATACGCGTACGGGAGCGGTGGGAGTTGATGTGGCATTCGCAGCTCAACCTCCTTACGAATTTTCATGATCCGTTCCCATTGTAGCGCATGTCTGTCCACAATTCCAGGTGAAGAGGAAATAAGAGGATACCATCCCGCCGTGCCGCGCGCCTGCCAGGAGTTCGGGGCCCCTTGCGCGCATTTGGTTTACGGGGCGCGCGCCGAGATGGTATACATGAGTGGAGAGGTTACGCTGGAAAGGGAGATGAGGTTGCACCTTTTAGAAGGCAAAACCATCGTCGTGATGGGCGTCGCCAATCGCCGTTCCATCGCCTGGGCAGTGGCGGAATCGATTCGGCGGTTGGGCGGAAAGCTCATCTTCACGTACCGGAGTGATCGCGCCGGGCGCGAGCTCGGGCGCCTCTGCGAAGAAGCGTTTCCCGCAGAGATGCCGCTCATCGTCCAGTGCGACGTCCAAGATGAGGCTTCGCTCGAGGCCGCGTTCGCCGAGATCGGCCGTGCCACAGATTCCATCGACGGAATCGTCCATTCCATCGCGCATGCGCGCGTCGAGGATCTGCAGGGTGAGTTTGTGAACACCCCGCGCGAGGGGTTCGATCTCGCCCTTGAGACGAGCGCCTACAGCCTCGTCGCCGTGTCTCGCGCCGCACGGGCCCTCATGAAGCGCGGCGGCAGCATCGTGACCATGAGCTACCTCGGCGCCGAGCGGGCTGTGCCCAACTACAACGTCATGGGCGTCGCCAAAGCCGCCCTCGAGGCGTCGGTTCGCTACCTCGCGCGCGATCTCGGCCCCGACGCCATCCGCGTCAACGCCGTCTCCGCGGGGCCCATCCGCACGCTGGCCGCGAAGGGCGTGCGCGGCTTCAACGAGGTCCTGCACGCGGTCGAGGAGCGCGCTCCCCTGAAGCGCAATATCACCGCCGAAGAGGTCGGCGACGTCACCGCCTTTCTCCTGAGCGATCTCGCCCGCGGCGTCACAGGGGAAGTCATCCATGTCGACGGCGGCTACCATATCATCGGCCTTTGACTTCACCGTGCGGGGGGACAAGCCTCCCGCACGCTCACCTGTTCAGGTCGGCCCCCACCGCTTCGGCGACGTTCGCAAACCCGTCTCGCGCGAGCAGCCCGTCAAGCCCCCGGACGATGTCGCCGACGACGGCCGGGCCCCGGTAGATGAGCGCCGTATAAATCTGAACGAGCGACGCACCACTCCGAATTTTCTCGTACGCATCTTCCGCGCTGAACACGCCGCCGGATCCCATGATAGGAAGCCGCCCCTGCGCAGCGCGGGCCGCAATCCGCACGACTTCGGTCGATCTCGCCCTCAGCGGCCGCCCGCTCAATCCTCCCGTTTCCGCCCTGTGTCGGCCCGCCAGAGGCGGCCGCGCCACCGTGGTATTGGCGCAGATCAGGCCCACGTGATCTCGATAGGTCGACGTCGCGAGCGCATCCGCGATCCGTTCGATCTCGCTGTTTCGCAAATCCGGCGCCAGTTTCACCCACACGGGCAGGCCGTACTGACTGCGCACAGGTTCGATGGCCGCGAGCAGATCCAGGATGAACGCCTCCGATTGAAGGTCACGCAACCCAGGCGTGTTCGGCGAGCTCACGTTGATGGTCACGTAATCGGCCACGGGCGCGAGTTCGACGAGCGCCAGCCGGTAATCGTCATGCGCCTGTTCGTTCGGCGTGTCCTTGTTCTTCCCGAGGTTGACGCCAAGCACGCCGTTCATCCCGGACGCACGCGCTCGCTCGAGCCGACGTGCCACGGCGGCCGCGCCATCGTTGTTGAACCCCATCCGGTTGATGAGCGCCTCGTCCTCCACCAGCCGAAACAGGCGCGGCTTGGGGTTGCCCGGCTGGGGTCTCGGCGTGACCGTCCCGACCTCCACGAAGGAGAGGCCCATCTGGTACCATGCCGGGATCGCGATGCCGTTTTTGTCCAGGCCGGCGGCGAGCCCTATCGGATGAGGGAAGCGCAGGCCAAACAGCGTCTGCGCCAGGCGATCCGACGGTTGGACGGCGCGCGCCATCCAGCCGGCAGCGGCAGGAAAACGGCGAAGTGCCGCGAGCGTCCACTCGTGAGCCCGCTCAGCGGACAGCCGGAACAACATCGATCGGACGGCAGAATACATACGCTCCCCCTCGCGATAGCGGACGTTTGTCGTTCGGAAGTGTACCATGAACCCGAGCACCCTGCACGCGGATCCGCGTTCTTGTCACACAGTCAGGACGTCGTTCGTCTACTCAGTGGACCCATGGCTGAAGGGGTAGGATGATGAGGCACGCGCGTCGCACCGACAGCCAACCGGGGGACGCGGCGCCGCTTGCCGAGTGGATGGAACTGTATGGCGGCGACGTGATCCGGCTGGCGTATTCGTATGTCCACAACTTTCACAAGGCCGAAGATATCGCGCAGGATGTGTTTTTGCGGGCTTGGCAGCACTACCATGAGTTCCAAGGCCATTCGTCCGTCAAGACGTGGCTTTTGTCCATCACGGCGAACCGCGCGCGCGATGTCCTGCGCTCGGGCGCGGAAAGGCGCGAACGGGCCGACGAGGGCGAGGCGTTCGCCCGAGAGGTCGAGCCGACCGATCCGGCGGACGTGGTCGCGGACAAACTCGCCCGCGACGCCATGTGGGCGGCCATCCGCTCGCTGCCCGAGACCTATCGCGAGGTGATGGAACTGTATTACGGAAACGATCTCACGACGCATGAAGTCGCGGAGGTCCTCGGGATTCGCGACGAGACCGTCAGGACTCGGCTGCATCGAGGCCGCCATCTGCTGGAGCGGGCGCTTGCCGAGCGGGGAGGGATGGGCGTTGACCATGCGCGAGGATGACGATCAAGACGTCAAACTGCGGGAATGGTATCGCAATCGTGAATCCGTTCCCTTTCGGAATGAGTTGAAAGAGCGCGTGCTTCGCCAGGCATCGGGCGTGCGGCCGGCACGGACAACCAGGCGGCGCCTCTTGTCGACGGCAGGCCTTTGGGCTGCCTCGGCCGCGGTCGCACTCCTTTGTCTCGTCGCAGGCTGGCCGAGACCGCCCATGGATACTGTGCAAAATGCGCACGTGACGTCCCGAGGCGTCAACCAGGGCCTCGTGCGCGAGGTGGTCCACGGCTTCGGTCTCGCCTATGCGCCGGTCGAGGTGACCCACGTCCACATCGGCACGCTGCCCGGCGAGCCCGAGAACTCGTGCGTCATCGCGACGCTGCGCAACACCTCGCAGCGGACGCTGTACGAGCCCGAGCTGATGGGCGTGCTTTGGTTCACGGAAGCAGGCGGTCGCGAGAACTGGCTCACGTTCGTGAACGCCCCTGCTCAGGGACTGAAGCCCGGCCAGACCGTCACCTGGGGATTTCACCCCTCCGGTCCTCATGCGGCCGGTTCGCAGGCGCTCATCGAGATCCCGCACGTGCGCTTTTTCTACAGCCGATCCGTCTCGCCCGAAGCCGCCAATCTCGTCTGGAAAGAGGCGCCCGTCGCGGTCGAAGACATTCAGGTGTTGCCTGCGCCAGGCGGGCAAGGGCCGAGCTGGCAGTCGGCGGACGTCTACGCGACGCTCGTCAATCAAGCGTCTTATCCCATTCATCTCGCCGACGAGCGCGCCGTCATTTGGTTTTCCGAGAGCGCGTCCGGCACCTTCTTTGATCCGACGTCGGTGCGCTTTCTCTTTCACGTGACCCCCGAGCTGCCGGGCGTGTCGTGGCCGACCGTCCTGCAGCCCAAAGAGCGGGTGCGCGTGGAATTTCGCGTGCTGTCGGAGAAGGGAACGGATTTCTTCAGCCGAACCTGTCACGTCACGCTGTTGGATGCGCCGCTCGTCCCCGAAGCGTAGCGCTGGGCCTGCCCCATTCGCCGTGTCTGCCATTGCGTTTCGTGGACGGGCTCAGTACACTGGATGCGGAATGAGGGCGAATGGCTCCAACGCACGCTGGGGGGATCAAAACGTGATTATCGGCGTACCAAAGGAAATCAAGGACAACGAGAACCGCGTCGCCATCACGCCGGCTCTGGCCCACGCGCTGGTCGACCAAGGGCACGAGGTTCGCATCGAGGCAGGTGCGGGAGACGGAAGTGGGTTCCGAGACGAAGACTACATCGCCGCAGGCGCGACCATCGTCCCGGACGCAGAAACGGTTTGGAAGACAGCCGAAATGGTCATGAAGGTCAAAGAGCCCCAACCGGTTGAATATTCTTACTTCCGGTCAGGGCTCATTTTATTTACGTATCTCCATCTCGCGCCCGAACCCGAGCTGACCAAGGCACTCGTGGAGTCGGGTGTGACGGCTGTCGCATACGAAACGGTGCAGCTCGAGGACCGGTCTCTTCCGCTCCTCACCCCGATGTCCGAGGTGGCGGGGCGGATGTCCATCCAAATTGGGGCACACTTCTTGGAGAAGGCGCACGGCGGGCGCGGTGTGCTGCTTGGCGGGGTTCCGGGCGTCTTGCCGGCGCGCGTGATCGTCGTGGGTGGCGGAATTGTCGGCACCAATGCGGCTCGCGTGGCCGCGGGCATGGGCGCCGACGTGACCATCTTGGATAACAACCCGCAGCGCCTCCGGGAGCTCGACGATTTGTTCCAGGGCCGCGTGCGGACCATGATGTCGAATCCCTATAACTTGCGCGAGCAGATTGAGGGCGCCGACCTGCTCATCGGGGCGGTGCTCATTCCCGGTGCCCGCGCGCCAAAGATTGTCACCGAAGAGATGGTGAAGGGCATGAACCGCGGCGCCGTCGTGGTGGACGTGGCCATCGATCAAGGTGGTTCCATCGAGACCATTGACCGCATCACGACGCACTCCAATCCTGTGTTTGAAAAGCACGGCGTTCTGCATTACGCTGTGGCCAACATTCCCGGAGCAGTTCCGCGCACGTCCACCCTGGCACTCACCAACGCCACCGCGCCGTACGCGCTGCGCTTGGCCCAGGGACGCGAGGATGCGCTCAGGCGCGATCCGGCCTTGGCCCGGGGCGTGAACGTGTACAAGGGCCACGTGACGTATCGGGCCGTCGCCGACGCGCTGGGCATGGCATATACGCCGATTGACAGTTTGCTGTAAAATGAATAGAGGGGGGATGCGCGTGGTCACCGAGGAACAGGTGCGCACGGTGCTGATGGACGTGCTCGACCCCGAAATCCAGATCGACATCGTCAACCTGGGGATGGTCTACGGCATTGACATCCAGGACGGCGGAAAGCGCATCAAGGTCACCGTCACTCTGACGACGATGGGCTGCCCGTTGTTTGACGACATCAAGGAGCAAATCATCGAGAAGTTGTCGGAACTGGAAGGGGTCGAACAGGTCGACGTGGAGTTGACGTTCGATCCGCCTTGGGACAAAGAGATGATGTCCGAAGAGGCCAAGCTGGTTTTCAAGTACTTGTTTTAAGCGAAGAATCGCGCAGGGCCCAGCAAGGGCCCTGCGCCAGCTTGCGTTTTGCCGTCAATGTGGTACCCTTGAAATCGAAACATGACTTGTGAAGTCAACATTACGTTGCCGAGATACAGGCGAAAAGAGAGAGGTCGGTCGCTGTGAGCAAACCAGATTTCGTGATTCGTGGCCTTCGCGTGCAGGTCGAGGGCAAGGAGATTCTGAAGGGCGTGGATCTGCACATCCAAGGGGGAGAAATCCACGCGATCATGGGTCCGAACGGGACGGGAAAGTCGACGTTGGCGTCCGCCATCATGGGGCATCCGCACTACGAGGTGACGGATGGGGAAATCCTGCTCGATGGCCAGAACGTGCTGGAGATGTCGGTGGATGAGCGGGCGCGGGCGGGCCTGTTTTTGGCGATGCAGTATCCCGCGGAGGTGCCTGGCGTCTCGAATGCGAACTTTATTCGCACGGCGTTGAACGCGCGCCGCGGCGAGGGCAACGAGATCCCCGTGCTGCAGTTTCATCGCCGGCTTGTGCAGAAGATGAAGGAATTGAGCATCGATCCGTCCTTCGCGGAACGCTATCTGAATGAGGGCTTCTCGGGCGGCGAGAAGAAGCGCAATGAAATCCTTCAGATGGCGATGCTGGAGCCGCGCATCGCAATTTTGGACGAGATCGACTCCGGCCTCGACATCGATGCCCTGAAGATCGTCGCGAACGGCGTGAACCAGCTGCGTTCCGACAACATCGGCTTCCTCATCATCACGCACTATCAGCGGCTCTTGAATTACATCGTGCCGGACGTGGTGCACGTGATGATGCAGGGGCGTATCGTCAAATCGGGCGACGCGAAACTCGCCGAGGAGCTCGAGGCCAAGGGCTACGATTGGCTGAAGCAGGAACTCGGGATCGAAGATGAGACCGTCGAAGTGGAAGCCTGAGGGGGTGACGCAGCCATGGGAGAAGTGACCGCTTTGAATCCAGTGCTGCGCGTCGCCCAGGCGCTGCAGGAATCCAAGGCCGTGACCGAAAAGCGGGATGCGGCGTGGAAGCTGTTTGAGTCCCTCGAAGTGCCTCGGCTTGAAAAGACAGATCTTCGCCGCGTGCGCTGGGACGTGGGCGAATTTGAGCCGTCCGAAACGCCGGTGCCGGAGGACGCTTTGGCGTATGTGCGCGCGCTCGATCATTCCTACGCCCTCGTGGTCGATGGGCGGGTTCGCGAAATTCGGCTGGCGGACGAGGCAAGAGAGAAGGGCGTGCAGCTCGTGCCCATCCACGAAGCGTGCGAGGCGCACGCGGATGCGTGGCAACGCCACTTCGGCGCCATTGTGCCGGCCGAGGAAGCGAAGTGGACCGCGCTGAACATGGCCCTGTTTTTGGGCGGGGTGTTTGTCCGCGTGCCGCGCGGCGCGGAGCTGGAGCAGCCGATTGAGATCGTCTACGTCTGGACGGGCGGTCCGTACAGCGCCTGCTCCCGCAGCCTGGTGGTCGCCGATGCGCTCGCGCGCGTCCGCTATGCCGAGACGACGTTTGCGGCGGGTGGCTCGCCGTTTGTGAGCAGTCACGTCCTCGAGGTGTACGCGTCGCAGGCGAGCCGTGTCGAGATCGCCACGGCCGACGAGTGGGTCCGAGGCGGCATGCACTTTGTGACGCGCCGGGCTCAGACGGAAAACGACGCGGAAGTCGACTGGGTGGTGGCAGACACGTCGGACGGCCAGGCGGTGGAGTGGATCGAGAGCGCGCTCGTGGGCCAAGGGAGCCGGAGCTTCGCGCGCGTGATGGGCGTGGGGCACGGCAGGGCGCACGTGGAGATCACGGCGAGCATGCGCCACGTGGGGCGGCACACGGAGAGCGAAATCGCGATGAGCGGCGCGTTGCGCGACCGGGCCAACGTCATTTTCCGCAGCCGCACGCAAATCGAAAAGGGCGCCGTGGGCGCGGGGAGTGAGCAGCACGACCGGATGATCATGGTCGACGGCACGGCTCGCGCGGACGCCATTCCGATGCTCTTGATCGACGAGAACGACGTGGAGCGCTGCGGACACGCGGCGAGCGTCGGCAAGATCGATCCGCTGCAGGTGTACTACCTGATGTCGCGCGGCATCCCCCAGTCGGTGGCCGTGCAGATGATCATCTGGGGCTACCTGCGCGACTCGGTCGAGGCGCTGCCTTCGGACGCCATGCGCGATCTCGTCGTGTCAAGGGTGGAAAGGGAGCTTGCGCGATGAACGCGGAAGAGCTTCGCAAGGATTTTCCGATCTTGTCCGAGCGAATCAACGGACATCGGCTCGTGTATCTGGACAACGCGGCGACGTCACAGAAGCCGCGCCAGGTGATTGAAGCCATCGTCCGCTACTACGAGCACGACAACTCGAACGTGCACCGCGGCGTGCACACGCTGGGTTCGCGCGCGACTGAAGCGTACGAGTCGGCGCGCGAACGGGTGGCGCGATTCATCCGGGCGAGATCGCCGCAGGAGGTCGTGTTCACGCGCGGGACGACCGAGTCGCTCAACATGATCGCGCACGGGTATGCGCGCGCCAAGCTGCGGGAGGGCGACGAAATCGTCCTGCCGCCGAGTGAGCACCACTCGAACCTCATCCCGTGGCAGCAGGCGGCGAGGGCGACGGGGGCGACGCTCCGCTACCTGCCGCTGCAGCCGGATGGGACCATCCGGCTGGAGGACGTCGAGGCGGCGGTGACGGATCGGACCAGGATTGTGGCCATCGCGCACGTGTCCAACGTGCTTGGCACGGTCAATCCCGTGCGAGAGATCGCTGAAATCGCGCATCGCCACGGGGCTATCGTGGTGGTCGACGGCGCCCAGAGCGTTCCGCACATGCCGACCGACGTCGTCGCGATGGACTGCGACTTTCTCGCCTTCTCGGGCCACAAGATGCTCGGGCCCACGGGCATTGGCGTGCTGTACGGCAAGGCGGAACGGCTGGCGGAGATGGAGCCGACCTACTTCGGCGGCGAGATGATCGACGTCGTCGACTTGTATGAGTCGACGTGGAAAGAGGCGCCGTGGAAGTTCGAGGGCGGCACACCGATCATCGCGGGCGCCATCGGGCTCGCTGCTGCGATGGACTACCTTGAACAGGTGGGGATGGAGCACATCGAGCGGCACGACGCGGCGCTTGCGGCGAAGGCCGTCGAGCGGCTCGCCGAGATCGACGGCGTCACCATCTTCGGACCGCCGCCGGGGCAGTCTCGCGCAGGGCTGGTGACGTTCAACTTGGGACGCGTCCATCCGCACGATCTCGCCACGGTCCTCGATTCGCGTGGCGTGGCCATTCGAGCAGGTCACCACTGCGCACAGCCGCTGATGCGCTTGTTCAACGTCCCGGCAACCGCGCGCGCGAGCTTTTACCTGTACAACACCGAGGAAGACGTCGATGCGCTCGTGGATGCCGTCCTCGAGGCAAAGGAGTTTTTTGGCCATGCAATTGGATGATCTGTATCGCCAGGTGATCATGGACCATTACCAGCATCCGCGCAACCGCGGTACGCTCGACGACGGGGCCATTTCGGTCGATCTGCGCAACCCGAGTTGCGGAGACGAGATCCACCTGCAGTTGCTCGTGAATGACGGCGTGGTCGAAGACGTGCGTTTCTTGGGCAGCGGATGTTCCATTTCCATGGCGTCGGCATCCATGATGACGGAAGCCATCAAAGGCAAGCCCGTGGAGGACGCCGTCCGCCTCGCGCACGAGTTTCGCGCCATGATGCGCGGCGAAGAGGTCGATCTCGACGAACTGGGGGAACTTGAGGCGCTGCAGGGCGTGCGAAAGTTTCCGGCCCGGATCAAGTGTGCGACGCTGGCGTGGCAGGCGCTCGAACGCGCCGCATCCGTCCCGCAGGGCGGTCGAGTCGAAGAAGAAACGTTGGGTGAGTGATCCGAGCAACAGGCGGTTTTGGCCGCCAGTCTGGGGGGATTGACATGGCGAAAGTGCTGCCGGAAATGGAAGAGTACCAGTACGGGTTTCACGATCCCGACATCGCCGTGGCGAAGCTCGACAAGGGGCTGTCGCGCAAGACGGTGGAGCAAATCTCCATGATGAAAAACGAGCCGGGGTGGATGACGGATTTCCGCCTGCGCGCGCTCGAGATTTTTGAACAGAAGCCGATGCCCACGTGGGGCGGTGACTTGAGCGAGCTCAACTTCGACGACATCACGTATTACGTGAAACCGACGGAGAAGAAGGGCCGCTCGTGGGACGAAGTGCCGGAGGAGATCAAGCGGACCTTCGACCGGCTAGGGATTCCCGAGGCTGAGCAGAAGTTCTTGGCCGGCGTGTCGGCGCAGTACGAGTCGGAAGTGGTGTATCACTCGATGCGCCAGGACCTCGAGAAGATGGGCGTCATCTTCATGGATACCGACAGCGCCCTGCGCGAGTATCCAGAGTTATTCAAGGAGTACTTTGGGACGGTCGTGCCGCCCGAAGACAACAAGTTTGCTGCGCTGAACAGCGCGGTGTGGAGCGGCGGCAGCTTCATCTATGTCCCCAAGGGCGTCCGCTGCGAAGTGCCTCTGCAGGCGTACTTCCGGATCAACTCGGAGAACATGGGCCAGTTCGAGCGCACGCTCATCATCTGCGACGAAGACAGCTTCGTGCACTACGTCGAGGGTTGCACGGCACCCATTTACAGCACGAATTCGTTGCACAGCGCCGTGGTCGAGATCATCGTGAAGAGCGGCGCGCGCTGCCGCTACACCACCATTCAGAACTGGGCGCCGAACATCTACAACCTGGTGACGAAGCGCGCCGTGGCGTATCGCAACGCCACCATGGAGTGGGTCGACGGCAACATCGGTTCCAAATTGACGATGAAGTATCCGTCCGTCTACATGAAGGAAGAGGGCGCGAAGGCGATGGTCCTGTCCATCGCGGTGGCCGGCCGCGGCCAGCACCAAGACGCGGGTGCGAAGGTCGTGCACTTGGCGCCGAACACCACCTCGACCATCGTGTCGAAGTCCATTAGCAAGCACGGGGGCAAGACGACGTATCGAGGGCTCGCGAGCTTCGGGCCCAACGCGAAGGGCGCGAAGGCCAACATCAAGTGCGACACGCTGATCCTCGACGACAACTCGACGTCGGATACCATCCCGTACAACGAGATCATGAATGACGACGTGACCCTGGAACACGAGGCTTCCGTGTCCAAGGTGAGCGAGGAGCAGTTGTTCTACCTGATGAGCCGCGGCATCCCGGAGGAAGAGGCAACCCGCATGATCGTCATGGGCTTCATCGAGCCCTTCACGCGCGAATTGCCCATGGAGTACGCGGTGGAGATGAACCGCCTGATCAAACTCGAAATGGAAGGTTCGATCGGCTGATGGCTTGGATCAAGGTGGCGGACGTGGCCGAGATCGGCGTGGGCGAGATGAAGCGCGTCGAGCTTCCCTACGACGATGTCGCCATCTACCACGCCGAGGATGGTTTTTACGCGACGTCGGACGTGTGCACGCACGCGGCCCAGTCGCTCACGGAGGGCCGCCTGGAAGGGCATATCGTGCACTGTCCGCGGCACGGGGGCAAGTTTGATATTCGCACGGGCGAGCCAAAGTCGCTCCCCTGCGTGATTCCGCTGCAGACGTATCCGGTGGAGGTGCGCGGCGGAGAAGTGTGGATCGACGACGAGGGCTGAACTCTTCGCCGATCCCGCCCTCCGCGCTCGGCGCGGAACGGAGGGATAACTTGAAGATTTCAAGCCGAACGGAGTACGGCCTGAGGGCCATGGTCGCGCTCGCGAGGATGGCGGGGCACGAGCGGCCCATCCCGCTTCGTGCCATCGCGGAAGCGGAGGCGATTCCCGAGCCGTTCCTGGACCAGATCATGGCGAAACTGCGCCGCGCGAATCTCGTGACGAGCGTGCGCGGTGTCAACGGCGGCTATCACCTCAGCCGTCCGGCGGAAGAGATCTCGGTCGGGGAATTGGTGCGGGTCTTGGAGGGATCGCTCGCGCCCATCGCGTGTGTGGACGACGCCGATCCCGACAGCGCTTCGTGCGATCTCTACGCGGGGTGTCACGCGCGAAGCGTCTGGGTGCGGGTGACCAAGGCCATCGCGCGAGCCCTCGATCAGCTTTCGCTCGCGGATGTCATGCACGACGACGTGCCGCTTCAAGTGTAGAAGCGGCACGTCGTCGTTTTGGCGTTCATGCGGTTTTTGGTTTAGTTGGTAAACCCGAGATCAAGCTTGGGCAACTGCTGGATTCGTTCGACGGCCTTGTCTCGCTCGTGGCACGCGTCCAGGTATTCAAGGTACACCTGTTTGATGGACGGGTGTTTGTGGAGGATGACAGGATCGACCAGCAAGTGGTGTTCGTCTGCGTCATACGAAATGTGGTGGCTCGGGTTATATCCGCAGTCCCGCATTTCGTTCAACAACGCCGCAAGCGTGTCTTTCACCCGAAAATGAGCGTTCGACCACGCGTCTGAGCGGTAGACCTCCATTTCCGCAGCCCCCCTTCATGCCGTCTTCCCGTGTAAAGGCCATCTTATCCCCAGTATACCGCGGGCAGCGGCGATTCGCCAGTTTTTCCATGCCGGCGGAGCGCGCATATGGCAGGGTGCTCTGGCTTTGGCCGGGAGGTGTCTCAGCGGGAGGTGTCTCAGCGGGAGGTGTCTCAGCGGGAGGTGTCTCAGCGGGAGGTGTCTCAGCGGGAGGTGTCTCAGCGGGAGGTGTCGTCAACGGAGGGACGCGGGAGAGGCGCCGCACGACGATAGGGCCCATCGCGCCGGCGCCTACATCGTGGCTCATACGCTCCGGGGGATGAAGGTCTCAATGCCGACGACCACGACGGCCACCCAGAATAGTACCCAGAAAAAAGTCCGCAATGGGAATGCGCCTCCTCTGCTTGTCATCGGACCAAACTACGGGTATTGTAGCAAATCGGATAGGTCAGTTCATCTCGCGCGGCTCGTTCGCGTTCGCGAAGATGCCAGGTGTGTCGTAGACCGCCAGGCCGAAGCTAGGGAATGGGGGCATGTGCGATGGCCAAACGGAAACCCTTGAAACAGCGGGACGAAGATGGGCTGGATAAGCCCGCCTATGCGCGCGGCGAAGAGCCGAAGCCCCAGGCAGAGGAACCCCCGTTGCCCAACCGGTCAACGGTCCAGCTCGAAGAGGCGCTGGACGGAGAGGTGGCACAAAAGCTGTTGGCGCTCCGGCAGGCCCTCGAACCGCAGGAACAGCCCGCCGCTCCCGCGCCGCAGCGCGCGCCGAAGAAGTCAGGCGTGGCCAGGGGCGCGAAGCGCGCCCCGTCGGAAGACGACGACGTGTCGTTTGAGGAACTTCTCAATCCCCGCGACGAAGAGGTGTCGTTTGAAGCGTTGCTCGAGCAGTCGAAGCTCGACTGGCATTTCTTTAAGGGCGACGACTGAGAAAGGAACGTGACACATGTTGGAGGCGTCTTACGTTTCGCTCGCCGCGGTCGGCTTTCGAGCCGCACGTGCGGCGGGCGATCACATCATCACGCGCTATCGAACGGAACTCGTGGTGGAGACCAAATCGTCTCTGGCGGACGTGGTGACGGACGTCGATCGCGCCTGCGAAGAGGCGATTCGCCGCACGCTCTCCGAGGCGTTTGACACGCACCGCATTCTCGGAGAAGAGGGTGTTCGCCCTGGCCGAGAGGCGGCCGTGGAGGCCCTGGAAGGGTGTGTCGACTGCGAGGACCTGTGGATTGTCGATCCGCTCGACGGCACGACCAACTTCGTCCACCAGCTGCCGCTCAGCGTCATCTCGATCGCCTACGCCCGCGCCGGCGAAGTGCGGTTTGGTGTGATTCTCGATCCCTACCGAGATGAGTGGTTTTACGCGTTGCGGGGCGAGGGGGCGTATGCGGCGGGAGGGGAGGATATCCGCGCGTGGCTCGAGTCGCCCTCGGCGCGCTGGCCAGGCAAACCCATCCGTGTGTCGGGCGTGCGCGAACTCCGGCGCGCGGTGATGGCGACGGGCCTGCCAGTTCGGCATCGCCACCGTCAGCAGGTCATGCACCGCGCGGCAGATGTGATTTCCGAGGTCAAGAGCCTGCGAACGCTCGGCGCCGCCGCACTGCATTTGGCGTACGTGGCGGCGGGCCGGATCGACGTGTTTTGGGAGTTCGATCTCAACGCATGGGATCTCGCGGCCGGCGCGCTCCTCGTCCAAGAGGCGGGCGGCGTGATCCAGTCGATGCGAGGCGAACCGTATGCGCTCGGCGTGCGCGACGTGTGCGCGGGATCCGACGGCGAGTTGCTCCGGACCCTCGGGGCGCGCCTGACAGCCGATTGACGCGAGGCCATGAGTCGAGCCAGGGGTGGGATGAGCCGATGGACACGAAGGAACGCGCGAGGGCGCGAGTTGAGGAGATAGGAGCGTTGCCGGTGTATCGGGATCGCCATCTGACGTTGCTCACGGACTTATATCAATTGACCATGATGTACGGCCACTTTCGGGCTGGACGCCACGAAAATCGCGTGGTGTTCGATCTGTTTTACCGCAGGAACCCGTGCGGCAACGGCTATGTCATCGCCGCCGGCCTGGAGCAGGTGGTGTGGTACATTCATCAGCTGTCATTTTCGGAGGACGATATCGCGTATCTTCGCTCGCTCCGGATGTTCTCCGACGATTTTCTCGATTATCTGCGGCATTTCCGATTTCGCGGCGACGTGTATGCGGTGCCTGAGGGCACCGTGGTGTTTCCAAACGAGCCCATTCTGCGCGTGGAGGGTCCCATCGCGGAGGTTCAGCTGATTGAGTCAGCGGTGTTGGCCTTCATCAATCATCAGAGCCTGATTGCCACCAAGGCGCGGCGGATCGTCGAGGCGGCCCGGACGAACGTGAAACATCCTGGCAGCACCGTCATCGAGATGGGGCTCAGGCGGTCTCAGAACGCCGACGCGGCCATTTTCGGCGCTCGCGCCGCGTTCATCGGCGGGTGTGTGGCGACGAGCAACGTTCTCGCCGCGCAGGCATACAACATCCCGGCTGCAGGGACACAGGCGCACAGCTGGATTCAGAGTTTCCCCAGCGAGTACGAGGCGTTTCAAGCGTATCGCGCCGCGTTTCCGGACAACACCGTGTTGCTGGTGGACACGTACGACGTGCTGCGAAGCGGTGTCCCCAATGCCATCCGCGTTGGGCTGGAGATGAAGGCCGCTGGCCAATCGCTCAAGGCCATCCGCATCGACAGCGGCGATCTCGCCTACCTCTCCAAGCGCGCCCGGCAGATGTTGAACGACGCAGGTCTCCCCGACGTTCAAATCATCGCGTCGAGCGATCTCGACGAATACACGATCCGCGACCTTCTGACGCAGGGTGCCGAGATCGACGCGTGGGGCGTCGGCACTCGCCTCATCACGAGCGAGGACTGCCCGTCGCTCGGTTGCGTGTACAAGCTCGTCGCCCAGCAGTTTGGGGATCGGATGGAGCCGCGAATTAAAATCTCCGAGAACCCGAACAAGATCACGAATCCCGGCAAGAAAAAGGTCCTGCGCCTGTACGTGAACGGATCGGCGACGGCCGACCTCATCGCACTCGACGATGAGGTGTACGATCCGTCCGAGCCGTTGGAACTGTTCCACCCGATTCACACGTATAAGCGAAAAGTGGTGCAGAACTACGAGATCGAGGAACTGCTTCGTCCCGTCTTTGTGTCGGGCGAGCTGGTCTACGAGCTGCCGACCGTGCAGGAGATCCAGGCCCGGGTTGAAACGCAAATTTCCGCGTTCTCGTCCGAGGTGAGGCGACACCTGAATCCGCACGAGTACCACGTCGACTTGTCCAAGCCGCTCTGGGACCTGAAGCAGCGCCTGTTGCACGAGTGGAGGCGGTAAGCTCGGCGTGCCCGTGAACGTCGTTTGGGGTATGATGGAGACGAGGGGGCATGGCTGATGGAGGTCGTCAAAATTACGCCTCGCGGTTACTGCTATGGAGTGGTGGACGCGATGGTGATCGCCAAACGGGCGGCTGAAGATAAGCGGCTGCCGCGGCCCATTTACATCCTGGGCATGATTGTGCACAACCAGCATGTGGTGGATGCGTTTGCGCGCGAGGGCGTGATCACGCTCGACGGCGCGGATCGCCTCTCCTTACTGGAGAAAATTGACCGTGGGACCGTCATCTTCACAGCTCACGGCGTGTCGCCCGAAGTGAAGCGCCGGGCGCGCGAGAAGGGCCTGACGGTGCTCGACGCCACGTGCCCGGACGTGAACCGGACGCATGAGCTCATTCGCGAAAAGGTCGCGCAGGGATACGAGATTGTGTACATCGGGCGGCGGGGCCATCCCGAGCCGGAGGGCGCAATGGGTGTGGCGCCCGAACATGTGCACCTCGTCGAAAACAAGGAAGATATTGAAGCGCTCGCGCTTGACACGGATAAAATTGTCGTGACCAATCAGACCACGATGAGTCAGTGGGATACCCGCGAACTCACGGAGCTCGTGTGCCGCAAATACCCCACCGCCGAGGTGCACAACGAAATCTGCCTGGCTACCCAGCTTCGCCAGCAAGCGGTGGCCGAGCAGGCCGGTCAGGCGGACGTGTGCATCGTGGTCGGGGATCCGCGCAGCAACAACTCGAATCGCTTGGCGCAGGTGGCCGAGGAGATCGCCGGGGTCAAGGCGTACCGTGTTGCCGACGTGAGCGAGATTCGACCGGAGTGGCTGATGACAGCCAAGCGCGTGGCGGTCACGTCCGGCGCGAGCACGCCGACCGCGGTCACCAAGGAAGTGCTGGAATACCTGGAGCAGTTCAATCCGGACGATCCGTCTACGCATACCCCAAAGCGCACGTTGGATCCCCAACGCATCCTGCCCGTCCTGCGAAATGAGCGTGTGCGTCAGGGATTGGAGCGGGAAGCGACATGAGCCGCGAGCTTTGGTTCATCGCCGGGGCAAGCTTTGTGTTGTCGGTTGGGTTGTGGGCCTGGCGGCTGCGCGTGCCGAAAGGGACGCGCGGCCGGGGGTTCCTGACCTTTTTTGCGTGGGTAGGGTGGTTATGCTTCTTGTCGCTGGCCGGGTACGGCACGGGAATGACGGCTTCAGAGCGCGGCGTGAATCTGCTCCACATCCTGCACATTGGGCACTAGCGGCCGCCGCGTCGGGAAATGTGCCATGCGATGTAGCTTTTTTTCGCCAGTCGAGGGCGCTGGCAAAAGCTTCGCTGTGCGGAAGTTCAGTATAACGCTTTCATTTCGACAAAAATCGAAAAAATTTTTGCGTGAAGCCATCCCTGAGGTTCGACAAATGAACGTTGGATGATATAATAGCTCCGAGGCGGCGCAGAATTGAAAGAAAACTTTACATATTTAAAATGGGAGGTGAATTGGGAGAGATTCGCAGACCGTCAAACAGCGCATGGGGATGGCGTTCCCGCGGTTGAAGGCTTGGATCGGACTTTTGCATTGAATTTTCGCATTTGAGACACAACGGGAGTCCTCCCTGGCGCAAGTTGAGTGCGAGCAGAGGAGCGCCGCAGAGAGTTCGCGTGTACGATGACATCACGTTAGGGGGATGTTCGTTGCAGCAAGGTAAACTTCGAAAACAGCTTTCACTGATGGATCTCACGTTTGTGGGGTTGGGATCCATTATCGGTTCGGGGTGGCTCTTCGCATCGGCGAGGGTCGCTTCCACCGCGGGCCCTGGCGGCACGCTGAGCTGGCTCATCGGAGCGGTGGCCGTCATTCTCTTGGGACTCGTGTATGCGGAGCTTGGCGGTTCCATCCCGCGTGCAGGTGGTTCGGTGCGGTATCCGCTGTATTCACACGGTCCGCTCATCGGGTATCTCCTCGGTTTTGCCTCGCTCGTGGCGTTTTCGAGCGTGGCAGGGATTGAGGTCGAGGCGGCGCGCCAATACGCGACGGCGTGGTGGCCGCAGCTGACGCAACCGCAGAGCAGCAATCCGACCGTCCTCGGTTGGTTTGTTCAGCTGGCTTTGCTCGCCATCTTCTTTCTCATCAACTATTTCGGCGTCAAGCTGTTTGGCAAGACCAACACCATCATCACGGCATTTAAGTTCATCGTGCCCGTCATTACGGTCATCACGTTGCTCACGCAGTTCAAAGGCGTAAATTTCCATTCGCACGGTTTTGCGCCGTTTGGCTTCTCTGGCATTGAGGCGGCGGTATCGACGTCCGGCATCATCTTTGCGTACCTAGGGTTCCAGCAGTCCGTCGGCTTTGCGTCGGAAGCGCGGCGCCCTCAGCGCGACGTGCCCATGGCCATCATTCTCGCGGTGATTTTGTCGGCAGCCCTCTATGAGCTCTTGCAAATTGCGTTCCTCGGTGCCATTCCGTCCGACAAAATCGGTCAGGGGTGGGCCAATGTCGACAACGTCTTTAAGCTGCCCTTCCATGACATCGCGGTCGTGTTGGGCTTCACGTGGCTCGCATGGTTGATCCTGTTTGATGCCTTCATTTCGCCTTCTGGCACGGCGAACATCTATCTGTCGGCCACGACCCGGGTTATCTTTGGTTGGGCCAGAAACCGCACGTTCTTCCGCGTGTTTGGCAGCGTCGACGAGAAGACGGGCGTTCCGCACGCGGCGCTCTGGCTCGCGTTTGCGATGGCCATCTTCTGGACCCTGCCCTTCCCGTCCTGGGGCGCCATGGTCAACGTCGTTTCTGCGGCGACGGTCGTGACCTACGTCGTAGGTCCCGTCTCGGCACACGCGTTCCGCAGGACTGCACCCGATTTGGACCGTCCGTTCAAGCTGAAGGGCATGGCTGTCATCGGGCCGCTCTCGTTCATCATCGCGTCCCTCATCGTCTATTGGACCGGCTGGAGCACGGACTCGTGGTTGCTCGGTTCGATGTTGGTCATGTTTGTCCTGTATATTGTTTTCCAAAAATTCGTCCCGAAGGACGTCGTGAGCTTTGGCGATCAGCTCCGGTCGAGCTGGTGGCTCGCGGTCTACTTCGCCGTGATGATCATCCTGTCGTACCTCGGTACGTTCGGGGGCATCAAGGCCATCCCGGCTCCGTGGGATCAAATCGTCGTCGTCGTGGTGTCGCTTGCGCTCTACTACTGGGGCGTGAATTCGGCGCTGCCGAAGGCCGTGTTTGACGACGATCAGGTGGTTGACGAGGAGATCAACGCTGCAGTGCTCTGAGCCTTCGATGACGTTTTCGGCAAAAACCCGGCCAATCCGCCGATTGGCCGGGTTTTTCTGTGCGCGTGGCATGAAACAGAGACCCGGGCCATGAAGCCCCAATGAGTCTCTTCATGGCCCGAGCCCCGGGTCGCTCAGGATGCGTTACAATGAAGGCGTTGCATGGACGATAGGAGGGTTCACATGGACGTGTACGAGCAGCGCCGGGTCAAGCTGGCAGAGGCGTGCAAGCGGCAAGGGTGGAAAGGCGCCGTCCTCTCCCATCCGGCCAATTGGTCGTACTTCACCGGTGTTCGGTTGGAAGCGGGCGAGCGGCTCGCGTGCCTCGTCGTCGATGGGGCAGGGAAGCCGTTTGCACTTGCACACGAAATGTTCGCGGCTTGGCTCGAGCGGATGGGCATTCCGTATGGGCTGTGGCGAGATGGGGAACAAGCGCATGCGCTTCTCGCGCGGAAACTGGGCCAAGGGGGGACGTGGGGCGTCGACGGCGGGCTCCCCGCTTTTCACCTCCTCCCCCTGATGAACCTCGTTCAGGACGTCTCGTTCGATCTCGCCGACGCGGCCGTGGTGGCGCTCAGGCTGCGCAAGGATCCACAGGAGATCGAGCGGCTCCGCGAAGCATCGCGCCGTGCGGACGAGGTGGTCCATCGCATTCGCGCCCACATTCGGCCGGGCGTATCCGAGCTCGAACTCGCGGAAGAGCTCAGCCGGATCTGGCGTGAGGTGGGGAGCCCAGGCATGTCATTTCCGCCTATTGTGGCGGCTGGCGAAGGCGGTGCAGAGCCGCATCACGAGCCTGGGGCTCGGACCTTGGCTGCGGGTGACGCCGTGATCGTGGACACGGGTGGATTCTGTGAGGGATATGTGAGCGATATCACGCGGACCTTCTTCCTCGGCACGCCGAGCGAGGAGTTTGTCGCGGTGTACCATGCCGTGCTACAGGCCAATCGGTCTGCCATCGCGGCCGTGAGGCCGGGCGTGAAGTTTTGTGAGATTGACCGCGCTGCCCGGCGCGTGATTGAAGAGGCAGGGTTTGGCGCGTACTTTACGCATCGCACGGGTCATGGCGTCGGGCTTGACATCCATGAACCTCCCTACGTCGACGCGGCCAACGATAGGGAAGTGGAACCCGGCATGGTCTTCAGCATTGAACCGGGCATCTATCTGCCGGGGAAGTTCGGAGTGCGTATTGAGGACCTGGTCGTCGCGACGGAGGAAGGAGCCCTTGTCCTGAATGGGGCGCCGAAGGATTTGCACGACGTAATTCTGCCGGTGTGATGCTGTCAGCCAGGGTGTGAAGAGGTGTGAACAGGGGCGTGAGCGAGCTCACGCCTCGTCTTCCAGCTGAGCGATGGGCACGGCAGCGGTTTCCCCGGTCATTTGCCGAATGCCCCACGCCATGACGCCTTCGAGCGCCGTGACGGTCAGCCGGTCGTACTCCTCGGCGATGCGGTAGGTGCGGCCAATCTCGATGTGCGCCTCGTCCTTGATCTCGTAACTCTTCGCAAGATACCAGCGGGTCATGTAGATTTCGTACTCGCTCCAGTTTTCCTGGTCATACGCCTCGCGGCCTTTCCGCTGCAACTCGGCCATCTCCTGCCGCAGTTGTTCCTTCGACATTTCGCTGTATAACATGATCTCCTCACTCTTTCACGGATCGCTTTGCGGATCGGCTCGTACGAAGAGGTGCAGCGTGTCCCCTGTCATTATAGCGGCTGTGACGTGAAGTCGGTAGCGCCGAGCGCCGACGGGGATGGACTGGACGTTGAGAACGGCCGAAGGCATGGAGGGGTGGTCGTACAACAGTTGCATGGGCTTGCCCAAAAGAAACGATAGGCTGGACACCGCCTGTCTGCGAACGGCCGTCTGGATCTCAGGCGGCGTGTTCGGCGGGCACTCCACGACAATCCGCCGGAGCGCGCGTTTGCCGGGATCGGCGTCTTGAGCGAGAAGAAATTGGTTCTCGGTCTCGAGCTGGTCGATGGCCTGGCGGAGGCTCTCCACCTCCATGTGCATCTGATGCAGGTCGCGCGAACTGTAGACGGTGGCCGCGAGCAGGCCGGCGAGAAAGGACAGCGAGGCCACCGCGGCAAGGGGCGCCCGTCTCATGAGGAGCTCCGCCCTTCCGTCAGCCATTGAATCACGATGTAGCCTACGTGGCATCCCACGAACGCGGCAAACAGGTAAATCAACTGGCGAACCATCGGGCCCAGGTGCAGTCCGAAGACGCCGCGATCGATCACGCGGAGGACGTCCATCGAACCACCCAGTGCGGCCACGATGGCCCACACCTTCAGATCGGAGGCGAGCGTTTGCATGGCGACCTGCGGATCGTGATGGGTCAAGAGGGCCGCGAGGCCGCCGAACAGCGCTCCGCCGATGACGAGGCCCATGGAGACGAGAAAGTCGAGCACGCAGTTTTCAGCGATGCTGTTCCACAAGGCGGAATCGCCTCCTGCGATGGACGAGGCTTTGCTTCATCTTACGCGCCGCGATCGCGGCTCATGTGTTCAATCCTTGCTTTCGACGGCCGGGAAGAGGTGTTATGATCGAGAGACAGGACATTTCAGGAACGGGGGCGCGTGGATGGACCGGATCGCGCCGGAACGCATCGACAGGAGCCCTGGCGAAGCGAGTGTGGCAGATAGGTTGCGCCAATGGCAGGCGCGTGCGCTGAGTCTCGCGCGGGTCATCGCCGACAAGGGAGACGTGGTGGCGGTGGCCCACTTGGAGCAGGTGAACGCTGACGAACTTGCGCTGTGGATCCGCCGGGTGGCGCAGGGGCGCGGAGCGGGGTTTGCGTCGGGCGAGACCAGCTTTGTGGCCCGCTGGGTGCCTGCGTGGACGTGCGACGAGCTCCTCACCTTGCGTTATCGGCTCGTGTCGTCGGCGACCCGCGGGCCCTTGGCGGACGTGTATCCGAACGCGGCCTCGGTCGATGCCCTGCTGATACAGCTGGTGGACCGAGAGGTGCGGCGGCGCCTCGTCGACGTCGACTTGCGCACGCCATCGGGGGGCACGTACAGCCTCATGTACCGCGGCGAGAAGGAAGCCCTCGCCGCCTGGGTGCGCGCGCTCTCCGGTGCGCCACGGTTTGTCGCGGATGGCTGGATTGTGGGGCGGGAGTGCGAACGGGCGCTGGAGGGATCCGGATGGGGGCGGCCGGATTTCGACGACGACAGCGGCCAAATCGCGTATGCGTTGGCCTTTTCCCTGGAGCCTCCCGATGACGATCTCGGCGGGGATTGGACGCTTGGCTTTTGGCTGCGCCATCGCGTGACCGGTGAGCGAATCCCGCTCGCGGCGTACTGGCGATCCTCTTCCCGGGAAATGGCCGCGAACGGGGACGTGTTGGTGGCGCCGGAACGATTTTTCCTTCCCAGGTTGCGCGAGGCGGCGAGCCTATGCCCCGCCGTTGCGCGGGCGATGCGCGCGCCTGCGCCAGCGCGGGCCCTCCTTCATCCCGACGAAATGGCGCAGTTTGTGTCGAAAGAGCTGCCGGCCCTTCGCCGAGCGTCCTTTGTGGTGGAGACGCCGGCGCTCGAGGAGGCAAGGGACATTCGCATTCGCGTGCGGCTGAACCGGCTGGAGGGCGGCGCGGTGCGGCGCGGAGGCTCAGGGCGGGCTTCGCGGATGCCGCGGTTTTCGGCGGACGCGGTGGCGCAGTTTGATTGGTCGGTCGTGATCGACGATCGCCCGCTCGCACCGTCCGAATTTCGGCGAATGGTCGAGCGGCAGGTGCCGCTCGTGCAGGTGGACGGCGTGTGGCGGCTCGTCCCTTTGGCCGATTTGCTTCGTCAGCTGGACTCGCTGCCGGCGCGGGGGAAGGCGATCGGCGCGCTCGAGTGGACGCGCGCATACGCGATGGCGGTGCACGACGGGCCGGGTCGCGTGGAGGTAGAGGGCGAGTCGCTGGGTGCCGCGCTTCCGTCGGACGTCTGGGCGCTCGGCCGGGATGTGGAGGCCGAACCGGCGCCTCCGTCGTTTCGTGGCGCACTCCGCCACTACCAAGAACAGGGTTACGCGTGGCTGATCCACCTCCGGAAGCTCGGCGTCGGCGGGTGCCTCGCCGACGACATGGGGCTTGGCAAGACCGTGCAGATGATCGCGTATTGGCTGCGCGTGAAGGAGGAGGGCGAAGCCGTGGGCCCTCATTTGCTGGTATGTCCGACTTCGCTTGTCGCGAATTGGCAGGCGGAGATCGAGCGGTTCGCGCCGTCCCTGTCGGTCTATGTGCATCACGGGCCGTCGCGCGACTTGGAGGGTGCGCTCGCGAACGGGCTCGATCTCGTCATCACCACCTATGGCACGCTTCTGCGAGACAGCGCGCTGTTTCAGCGCCACGCGTTCGATTGCGTCGCGATCGACGAGGCGCAGGTGGTGAAAAACGCCTCGACAAAGCAGGCGCGCGCGTTGAGAGCCCTGATCAGCCGCCATCGCGTCGCGCTTACGGGTACGCCGGTGGAGAACCGGCTCGACGAGCTGTGGTCGCTCATGGACTTCTTGAACCCTGGTACCTCGGGTCGCTGCGCTGGTTCCGATCCACATTCGGCTCCGTCGCGGAAGGCGGCGATTTGAGCGGTGTGCGTATGCGCCAGCTCCAACAGCTCCTGCGGCCCGTGTTGCTGCGCAGGCGAAAGAGCGATCCGGCAGTGGCTCCTGAGCTGCCTGAAAAATGGGAGGTGGAGGAGCGGGCGCTTTTGACCGTGGAGCAGGCCGCCATGTATCAGGCCCTTGTGGACCAGATGTTTGGCCAGATGGCGCGCGGGGGAAGTGCCATGGCGCGTCGAGGTGTGATTTTGACCACGCTCGTCAGGCTGAAGCAGGTGTGCGATCACCCGGCCCTCCTTGCCGGAGGTCGGCCCTCGCCGAAGCGAAGCGGCAAGCTGCGGGCCCTGATCGATCGGCTGCGCGTCGCGGTGGAAGCCGGCGAAGCCGCGCTTGTCTTCACGCAGTTCCGGGAGATGGGCGAGATACTGTGCGCGGCGTTGGAGGCCGAGATGGGCTTTCGGCCTGCGTTTCTCCACGGCGGCATGTCGGCGAAGGCGCGGGGCGAGATCGTCGAGCAGTTCCAGACGGGGCGCCTGGCCTCGCCTGTGCTCATTCTTTCGCTTCGCGCAGGTGGCGTCGGGCTCAACTTGACGCGGGCGAGCCATGTGTTTCATTACGACCGGTGGTGGAATCCGGCGGTCGAGGACCAAGCGACGGATCGCGCCTATTGCATCGGGCAGACGCGGGCGGTAGAGGTGCACAAGATGATCTGCGTGGGAACGCTCGAGGAGCGAATTGACGAGATGCTTCAGGCGAAGCGGGCGCTCTCCGACGTGGTGAGCCGCGTGTCGGAGGACTGGGTGACGGAGCTCGACGACGAGGCGCTTCACCAGCTGTTCGCGCTCCAACCCGCAGGGGTCGTGGAGGACGATGAACCGTGAAACGAGGCCCGTACACGGCGTGCTGGGAGTCCGTGCTGGCGGAGGCGGACACGCCCCATCTACGCGCGGCGACGCGCTTGGCCATGGCCGGGGCCGTGCGAGCCAGAGCGCGGGATGGCGGTGGATTTCGAGCGGTGGTGGAGCGGAGCGGGACGCGGCGCGCGTTCGACGTCTGGGTGCCTCAGCTGGCGGATTATGCGGGGCACGCGCGCCAAGTCGCGCATTGGCTCGCCATGCGCCCGGATTGGTTGGCCGCGCATTATGCCGGCGAGTGGGACGAATCGTTTCTGGCGTTTCTGGCCGCGCATCAGGTGGAGGTGGTGCCAACGCGCGAGTCCATCGTGCGGTTGAGGGCGTTGTCCACCTGCACCTGCGAAGAGACCGATCCGCTTTGCCCCCACGTTCTCGCCCTGCTATTGCAGCTCATTTGGGAGGCGGAGGCCCGTCCGCTTGCGGCATTTCAGCTGGTGGGCATTGAAGAGGCGCACTTGCTCGATCTCGTCCAGCAGGAGACGGCGAGCCTGGCGAGAGCCGCGCGCGGATCGTGGGAGGACGGCGCTCCGAGTTCGGGCGGTGCGCGCGAAGCGGAGCATGTGGCGCTGGATGTGGAGGGGCAAATGGGGGCATGGCGCCCCGAGGAATGGTCGAAAGATGGTGGGGTTCGGCCATTGGGGCGAATCCGGCCGGTCATGCACACCGAAATCCGCCCGTAAGGGCGGATTTTAAATTCTCCAGATATCGAACGTGTGTTTGCATTCTGAGCTCATGAGGATATAATACATACAGAACGTTTGTTCGGTGGTGAGGCGAATGCGGTTCAGTCTGTACGGCGAATGTGAAGGGCTGTTGGGGGAAAGTCGCGGTCCGTTCGTCGTTGAAGCAGAGGGCGTGATCGTCGATATCTCCCGAACGGCTGCGCGAGCCGGTGTCCAGTTGGGAATGACCGTCGGGGAGGCTGTGGCACTCGTCCCCGGCTGTCATGTGACGCCGGCCACAGAGGAATCCGCGTCTTGGCGCCATTTGCGGCAAGTGCTGTGGGCCCACACGCCCTGGGTAGAAACCCATCCGTTGGAGCGACGTTTTTGGATTGAGATCTCTGGCGCGCGCATTCCTCTTTCTGAACTCCGGCAAATCGCGTGCGAGATTCGCCAAGGCCTGACGGAGGAACAGCGCATCGTGTTTGCGCTGGCGAGGACGCCGTGGCAGGCCCGCATGCTCCTGTCGTGGAGCCGCCACGAGCGTGTGCCGGGAGCGCTGTATCGGAAACTGGGCAGTGAGGCGCTCGTGGTCGCGCCGGATTTACTGGCGAAGAACAGGGCAGATTGGTCGCGCGCGCCCGTTGCCGCCGCGTGGTGGATCCCTGCCAAGGCCCGGGAGGAGCTCGTGGCGCTCGGCGTCTTTCGCCTCGAGGACTTAGAAAACATTCCAGATGCCAGTCTGTGCGCCCGGTTTGGCGAGGGCGCGAGAGTTTGGAGAACGGGCGGGGGACAGAGGCAAATCCTTCGCCCGGATGGTGCACCGGATGCGTGGAGTGTTTCATGGCGGGCAGACGCAGAGGGTGTACCACTGGAACATGCGGTCGCGCAGACGCGCCGCTGCGTGGAGGCGCTTTGCAAAGACCTCGCTCAAGTCGGGCTCGCTGCTCAAACGCTGTGCGTGACGGTGTGGACGGATGCTCAGGAGATACGGTGGGAAAAGCGCCTGGCCAAACCCACGCATCGGCCGGATGCCCTATGGGCTCAGATCTCGTGGCCGAAGGAGATGGAGCAGGTGCGCCGGTGTTGGGGAGCGGAGCTGTGTGCCACGGACGTCACGCAGCTTCAGCCGGTGCAAGCCAACTTATTTGAGCAAACCAAAGAGATGGGCGCTCTAAAGCCGAAGGTGGTGACAGAGGTCGCCGCATGGGAGCCGCTGATGGCGCGATGGCCGAAGTTGCGGCGAGGGATGGCGGTAGATTTTCGCGAACGCCGGCTGGCGCTGCTTCTCGCCGAGATGGCGCAGTGAGCCGCTTGGTTCGCAGGCCCATGGCTGTGCTCCGTTGGAAGGGGGAGCTGCCGGAATCGTTTGTTTACGAAGGGCGGAGCCATCAGGTGCAGTGGGTGCTTGATGAGTGGTGGGAGATGGGCGATTGGTGGCGTGCGGGGCGAGATCGTCGCGTGGTTCGCGTATGGACGCACGACGACGCATGCATGGATTTGGAATGTGAGGACGGCGTCTGGCGCGTGTATCGCATCTGGGATTGAAGCGAGGCGTACATGTTTGTCCACCTTCACTGTCATTCTCCCTATTCGTTTTTTGAAGGCGCATCTCGCATCGAGTCGTTGGTCGCACAGGCGGCCGCGCAGGGCATGCCCGCGCTCGCACTGACGGATCGAAATACCATCGCGGGACAACCGGAGTTTCATCGCCTGGCTGCGATGTACGGCGTGAAGCCCATTGCGGGCGCGGAGTTGACGCTGGAGGACGGATCGCACCTCGTGGTGTTGGCAGAAAGCGCGAAGGGGTTTCGCCACCTGTGCGAGTTGCTCACGCGCATGCACGTGGAGGCTCAGGATCGGCGAGATCCCCGGCTGCGGGAGGCGGACCTGTTCGAGCGGAGCGAGGGACTCATCGTCCTCTCGGGAGGACGGCGAGGCTTTGTTCAGCGCGCTTTGGCGCGGCGCGCGTATGCGGATGTGCGCCAGTTTGTGGAGCGGTACCGGGGGGCGCTTGGGGAGCGATTTTATCTCGAATGGACGGCGGATGGTCTTCCTGGCAGCGCCCGGCGCATGCGGGACTTGCTTGAACTGGCGGAAGCCACCGGTGTGCCCGCCGTCGCAGCCACCGAGGTTCACGCTGCGAGTCCCGAGGAAATCGCGGTTCACGATGTGCTCACCTGCATCCGGGTGGGATGTGATCTTCAGACGCCGCACCCCGAGCGCCCGTTCAACCGCATGGGGTATTTGCACGACGAGGCCGAAGCCATGCGCAGGTTTGCACAGGATCCCCGGGCGGTGGCGAGGACGCTCGAAATTGCCGAGCGATGTGCCCCTGTGTTTCCCGTGAAAGGTCCTTTGTTTCCCAGGTATCGAGACGCTTCAGGGAGGGGCGGCATGCCCCTTCTCGAGCAACTCGTGTGGGAGGGCGCGCGAGCGCGGTACGGGCGCGTGAGCGCCGAGCTGCAAGTTCGCCTGGAGCACGAGCTCTCTATCATTCGCGATCTCGGCTATGCCGATTACTTCCTCGTCGTCTGGGATATGGTTCGCTATGCGAGGACGCGAGGCATCCGCTGTGCGGGTCGGGGATCGGCGGCTGACTCCGTCGTCGCGTACTGTCTCTATCTTACAGATGTGGACGCGCTCCACCGCAATCTCCTGTTCGAGCGCTTCCTTTCACGTGAGCGAGCGGAGCGGCCGGACATCGACATTGACTTCGCGAGCGATCGGCGGGATGAGGTCATCGACTACGTGTATCGGCGCTACGGGCGCGATCGAGTGGCGCGCGTGGCCACGTACCAGACGTTTCGCGCGAGATCGGCTGTCCGCGAAGTCGGGCGCGCGTTCGGGATGCCCGACGACCTCTTGGACCGCTTGGCCAAGCGAATCCCGTGGTCCACACATGCGGATGAAATTGAAGAGGCGCTGGAACGTGTGCCGGAGCTCCAGGACTTTCAGCCCTATCGCCGTGCGTTTCAGTGGATGGTGGCTATCGCCCGCCAGATCGCGGGCTTTCCTCGTCACTTCGGCACGCACACGGGAGGTGTGGTCATCAGCGGAGAACCCCTGATGAAGGTCACGAGCCTGCAGCCCTCGGCCTCGGGCTTTCTCATCACGCCATACGACAAACGGTTGCTGGAAGACGTGGGGCTCGTGAAGCTCGATCTCCTGTCTCTCCGAACCCTGGCGGCTGTGGATGGGGCGCTCCGCCTCGGCACGGCGCGCTCTGTGGACTATGACCGCATCCCCATGGGCGATGAGGCCACCTATGCTTCGATTCGCCGCGGAGACACCATCGGCGTCTTTCAATTGGAGAGCCCTGCACAAAGGGCCTTACAAGTGCGCCTCGGGGCAGAATCAATCGAGGACCTCGTGGCGAGTGTTGCACTCATTCGGCCTGGTCCCATCCAGGGCAATATGGTCGATCCGTTTTTGGCTCGTCGCCGCGGACTGGAGCCGGTGAACTATCTCCATCCCAAACTGGAGCCCATTCTCGGCAAGACGTACGGCGTGGTGTTGTTTCAGGAACAGGTGATCGAGATCGCCACAGCCATTGCGGGCTTCACCCCTGGGGAAGCCGACGAACTTCGCCGCGTGATGAGCCATGCGCGCAGCCGTGCTGAAATGGAGCAAATTGGGGAGCGGTTTGTGCAGAAAGCCGTGTGCCAAGGCGTGCCGCTCGAGACGGCACAAACTCTCTTTTCCTACGTGCGCGGTTACGCGAGTTACGGGTTTTGTGAGGCGCATGCCGCGGCTTTCGCCACGACGGCTTACAAAACGGCGTATCTCATCGAGCACCATCCGGCGAGTTTCTTTGCGGCTGTGCTGAATCAACTTCCGATGGGATACTACCCGGCTCATGTGATTTGTGCGGAGGCTCGAAGGCGCGGCGTCCACATTCTGCCTGTCGACGTGAACGAAAGCGAATGGGACGCAAGCGTTCCCGAGCCGGACGCCATCCGCCTTGGATTTCGCCTCATCCGCTCATTCTCCGAGCGCGTGGCGCGAGCGCTGGTCGAGGAGAGGCGGATGTCGGGGCCCTTTCGCGGACTGGCCGACGCCGTCATGCGCGTAGCTCAGGCGGATGTGCTTCACTTCGAGCACCTGATCCGCGCAGGCGCGTTCGATCGCGCGGACGGCCGGGATCGCCGGGCGCTCCTTTGGGAACTGCCGAGCCTGCTCGCGCTCCGCAAGGAACAGGCGCTGCCGCTCCTGGGCTCCCATGCAGCGCACGCGGAGGATGGGAGCGGTCAAGGGGAAGGCCTGCCGCCCATGAGCCTCGCTGATCGAATTGCGGGTGAATATGCCGTGCTGGGTATCGGCGTGAGTGGACACTGGATGTCGCTGTTTCGCGATGCGCTGCGGAGTGAGGGATATTCCACGCTGGCCGAGGCAGGAGAAGCGCGGGATGGCGCGAGCGTCAAGGTTGCAGGACTTTCCATTCGCCCGCACCGCCCGCCGACGAAGAGCGGGAAAACGGTCGTCTTCTTCACCTTGGAAGACGAGACGGGCCTCGCGGACGCTGTGATGTTCGAGTCCGTCTATCGGCGCGAAGGGGCTGTCTTGTTCACACCGTTTGGGCGGCTGATCGGTGTATCGGGCGTGATCGAGCGGCGCGGCGGGCAGCGAGGGCAAATTCGCGTGGAACACATGTGGTCGCTGGCGAGGGGATGAGCCGCGGACGGCAAAGGCGCCCCTTACGATGTTGTAAAAGATTCCATTGAAAACAGGATCCGTGCTCCCTGCGCAGAAGGGTACACCTGCGTATTTCGAATGCGAGGTGAACCTTCTTGTCCATTCACCGTCTCTTTGACCGAGTCTTACGCCACCTCCGCGGCCATCTGCAGGTATGGCGCGCCGTAATCCTTGTGGGTCTTGTGCCCGCTCTCCTGACTGGGTGCGGGCCGTGGACGTTCTCTGCCAAGCCTGAACCCCGCACGCCGGCGGCCGTGCACATGCCGGACGGGAGGATGTTTCTCTGGAGCGGCGACATCAAAGCGCAGGCGCTCTCCATGATCCGCGACAGCCGTCGCCGACTTTACGTGGACATCTACGAGTGTGCGGATCCCGACCTCTTACGCGCCCTCGTCGCCGCTCGGCGCCGCGGTGTCGAGGTGCGCGCAGTGCTCGACGCCACGGAAAAGCACTCGATGTCGGTTGCGCTTCCCACGCTCGCCGCGGCCGGGATCGACGTGGCCCCTATCCGCATCAAGCAGGGCATTGATCACGTGAAATTGATCATCGCCGACGACGCCGTCCTCGTCGGCGGAATGAACTTTGGCGCTGACAGCTGGGAAAACCACGACGCCTCCGTCTACTTGCCGGGCGAAGCGGACACCTTTTTACCCATGTTCCTATGGGATGCTGCGCGGGCTCACGGGGAGACGGCCGAGGCGCCGCAGGACCGTCCCCCGCTCATCTCGGATCGGGACATCGGCCCTTGCGTTCTGCGCGCGATTCGGGACGCGCGCCGCGAGATCGATATGGAGGCCTTCAACTTGACCGATGCGGATGTCGTCCGCGAGCTGCGCGCCGCTGTGATGCGAGGCGTCTCCGTGAGTGTCCTGGTGGATCCGTCTCAGTTCCGCAATCGCCAAGCGGTAGAGGCGTTGCGCCAAGCGGGCGCTTTGGTACGATATTACCGACCGTATGGAGGAGAGCTGCTTCACGCCAAGATTCTGGATGTCGATCACGGCGATGTGTTCATCGTCGGCAGCGCGAACTTCACGCATCAGGCTTTTACGTTCAACCACGAGGCGGACGTGGAGCTCGCGCACGTCCCGGCGTTCGCAGAAGCATTGGAAACGGACCTCCATCATCAGCTGGCGCGCGGAAGTTCCTATCCCATTCGTGAAAAGGTGGCATCATGGGACGAATCGTAAACCTCTGGTCGGTTGTGGAGCGCGTGGATTGGCACGTGCTCCATTGGTGCGAGGCGCACTGGGGCAAGCATCCCACGTTCGACGCGGGGATGCGGGCTGTGGCACTCTATACCCCGATGGTGATGCTGGCGCTCATCGCCCTCGCACCTCTTGGCTGGGGAGGGCGAGCGTATTCGGCGAACCCCGTTCGAGCGGCCGCTGCCAGCGTAATCGCGGCCGTGTTGGTCCGAATCGCACATGAGCCCATCAGCCGATGGGTTCGCCGGCCTCGGCCATTTGAAGTGGAACCCCTGCAGACGCTTCTCGAGCACGAGGGGGGAGACTCGTTTCCCAGCAATCACGCGGCGGGCGGCTTTGCGCTCGCCGTCGGCGGATGGCATCTCGGCCACGTCGCCTATCTGCTCCTGGCGCTCGCCGTCTGGCTTGCGGCGGCGCGCATCTATTGTGGGCTCCACTATCCGAGCGACGTGATCGCAGGTGCGATGAGCGGCGCCGTCATGGGGTACGCCTGCAGTTCGCTCTCCGGCACACACCTGGGGCTCGATCCCGCCTCTAACCTCCGCGTGTCGTCCACCTCGATCGCTCGAGTGGATTGAACGCCGTCCTCTGCGCGGCACCGCACCGTTGTCCGAGCCGAGGAGCAACGCCTTACGGTATGGTAAGGAAAGGAATAGGTGGTTTCCGGTCGAGCAGACTAATCCCCAAACGGCTGGTGGGGGGAGTCTCGTATGCGCGACGTCAGCCCAATTCGTGTGCTTGCCGCAGCGCTGGCATCTCTCGCTGTGATCACCGCTTTCCAAGCGCCGCGCGATGTGACATGGGCCGCGCCGATTCAGGTGACGCTGCGCGACGGAGGCATTGATCCGCGCGAAATCGACGTCCGACGAGGGGCCACGGTCAACATCGTGGTGCGCAACGCGGGCAAGCAGATCCACAACTTCGTGGTGCCCGATTTTTATGTGTTCACGCAGAACCTGCAACCGGGCGAGACCGTGACGGTTTCCTTTGTACCGGACAAGACGGGGAACTTTCGCTACTACTCCGATCGCGACGGGATCCCAGAGCTGGGTATGCAGGGGACGATGAAGGTGGCGTCTCAGCCTGGGGAGGCGCCATGACGTGACGACGAGCTAGAACGGCGCTACAATAGGCAGGAAGGGGGCGAAAGCATGGAGATGAAAGTGGTCGGCAAGTGGCTGGGTCAGCGCCATTTTCAGGCCGACGGGCCGTCCGGCAACACCATTTACATGGATGCCAAAAAAGAAGATGGCGGAACGGGACAAGGCAACCGCCCCATGGAACTCCTGCTGATGGGCGTCGTCGGGTGCACTGGCATTGACATCGCTATGATTATGGAGAAAATGCGCGTGCCTCTGCAAAGTCTCGAGATCGAGGCCGTGGGCGAGCGCAGGGAGGCGTATCCCCAGGCCTTCACGCGTATCCACCTCACGTACCATATGGCGGGTGACGTGCCGCCGGCCAAGGCTTGGCGCGCCATCCGCCTCAGTGAGCAAAAGTACTGTTCGGCCATCGGGTCGCTCAAGGCCGAGGTGGTTCCGCACCTCGTGCTGAACGGAACAGAGGTGCCGCCCCTCGACGTGGTGGTGGACGGCCAGCCAGATTAACCTGGCGGCCATCCCAGCTGTCGCCCGCCGAGCAGGTGGTAGTGGAGGTGAGGGACCGTCTGTTGGCCGTGACGCCCAATATTGGCCACGAGACGGTACCCATCTTCGGCGACGCCCGCGTCCGAAGCGATGTTCGGAATGATGCTGTGCAGATACCCCAACGTCTCGCGGTCCTCCGGCGTCACTGCTTGCGCCGACTCGATGTGGCGCTTCGGAATAATCAGGATGTGCACGGGAGCCTGCGGGCGAATGTCGTGAAACGCGAGGACGTGATCGTCCTCATACACCTTGTTGGACGGGATTTCGCCCGCTACCAATTGGCAAAAGAGGCATGTGTTCACGTGGTTCCCTCCTCGTTGGGCCTCGCCACGATTATACAATGGCGCGAGCGCAAGTGCTTAACGCCAGGAGGACATGAGGCCCGGATACGCGGATGGGCCGTCCACGCGGGGAGCCGGGGAGTCATGGGTCTCGCTTGTCACGTATACGAAGGGAAGAGGGATGCCAGATGGCGGTCATTGGATATTTCAATGGGCGGTGGGTGGATCCCGCTGAACCGTGCGTGCCGCTCGACGAGCGGGGCCATCAGTTCGGCGATGGCGTCTACGAGGTCATTCGGGCGTACGGTGGCCGGCCGTTTCTGTTGGACTGGCACGTGGAGCGCCTCTTCCAGAGCATGGAGGCGCTCAGCATTCGGCCGCCGTTTCACCCTGATGAGTGTCAAAGCCTGATTCACGAGCTTTTACAGCGCAGCGGCGAGTCAGAGGCGGCCATTTACCTGCAGGTGACGCGCGGCTCAGCTGTGCGCAATCACCTGTTCCCCGAATCTTCGGTGAAGGCGAACGTTTCCGGGACCGTTCGGCCCGTGCCTGCGGGGCAGGCGCCACACGCGCCCGGGCGGTTGCTGCTCTTGCCGGATGAGCGCTGGTTCAACCCATGGATCAAGTCGCTCAACCTCTTGCCCAACGTGTTGGCGAAGCAGACCGCGCATGATGCCGGTGCGGACGAGGCGCTCTTGGTCCGGGATGGCTGCATGATCGAGGCCGCGAGCTCCAACGTATGGTTTGTGCTGCACGGCGAGCTCGTGACGGCACCGGCGGATCGCTACATTTTGGCAGGCATCACGCGCCGATTTGTCCTCGACCTGGCGCGCGATCTCGGCATTCCCGTCCGAGAAGCCAAGCTGCCGCGCGACCGGCTGGCGGAGGTCGATGCCATCTTCCTGACGGGAACGCTGACCGAGGTCTACCCCGTCGGCTCGGTTGTGGAACACCCTGACATTCCCTGCGAGCCCGTCTCGGCTGAGCGCCCGCGAGTCGTGCCGGTCTCGCCGAGCGACGTGCGTGAGGTTTGGACCGCTCGCGACATGGCGCTCGTGGAACAGCTGAGGAACGCCTTTGGCGAGCGGGTGCGCGCATGGGCAGGCGCCCTGGCCTGACCCGGCGCGCCGAAGGAGCGTGGAAGGTTGCAGCGGAAGACGCTGTCTCTGCCGAAACTTGAACGTCTCACTCCGACGCTCGAGTCGACGATGCTCAAAATCACCGAGGAAGTCGGGGAACTTGCGCAGGCCATCGGCAAGTTCCGCGGCCTCTCTGGAGAAACCACGCGCATGCCGGACGAGGAGGTCGTCCGCGCCATTGTGACGGAGCTCCTCGACGTCGCCCAAACGGCGACCTCGATGATGTTTGTCATCGAAGACCTGTACGGGATCGACATCGAACGAGAGGTCGAGCGGCACATCGAGAAGCTCCGGCGGAAAGGGTATCTCTGATCTGCCGCTCGCGGCCGATCACGCCTGCGCGCGATCCAGGAGCATGTCGATTTCCTCTTTGTACTTGCCTTCCGGCGTTTCAAGGATTTGCGGAATGCCCTTGAGCGCCGGATGGTGGACAATGCGCTTCAATGCCTCGAGTCCGAGCGAGCCCTCGCCGACATTGGCGTGGCGATCCTTTCGCGCGCCAAATGGATACTTCGAGTCGTTGATGTGCACGACTTTCAGCCGATCGAGCCCGAGGACGCGATCGAACTGCTCTAAAAACCCGTCGAAGTCGTTGACGACGTCGTACCCGTAGCTGTAGTTGTGACACGTGTCAATGCAGACGGCGAGCCGATCCTCGTGTTGGACCCGGCTGATGATATCGGCGATTTCCTCGAGGCTGTTGCCCACCTTCGATCCGTCTCCGGCCATCGTCTCAAGGCACAACCACAAGTTCTCGTCTCCCGTGAGGATCTCGTTCAGGGCGTCGGCGATCTGGCGGATCGCGAACGATTCTCCCTCGCCCACGTGGGACCCCGGGTGCATCACGATGTAACGAAATCCGAGGTACTCAACGCGCTGAATCTCTTCGCGCAACACGTCCATGCCGTATTGACGGGTCTCGGGTTTCGGGCTCGCCAGATTCACGAGGTAGGACAGATGCACGACCGGATCCCGAATGTCGTGTTCGCGCATCAGAGCCAGCCCTTCATCCCGGTGAAACGATTCAATGGGTCGCGCTTTTCCCCCTCGGTTGCTGCGCGTGTAAATCATGAACGTGTTGGCTCCGTAGGAAAGGGTCTCCTCCACAGCCGCCAAGAGGCCCGTGCCAGCCACCGAAACGTTCGCGCCGAGCAGGATGCCCTCGTTTTGAGGTTCCGCGTTCATAGGTCAACCTCCGTCTTGTCATCTCGCCTTATCGTAACACAACCGAACCCGGGTCACACGGCGCGGTTCACTCGGCCGATCGGCATACATACGTTGCAAAGGATGCGACATACTAGGCGGGCAGCGAGGAGGATGGCCATGCACGCAAAGCCGTTCCGCTTGCCGGCCCCGGCCTGGTGGCTGCTCATCGTCGGCAGTCTGTTTCAACTTTCCATCAGCCTGTCCAACACGTTTGTGAGCATCTTTCTCTTCAAAGTCGACCGGTCGTTTTTGGCCATCGCATGGTACCATCTCTTCATCTTCGCCATGCTTCCCGTGACTTTCGTGATGGCCGCGGCGGTGGCGCGCCGCACATCGACGGCCATGTCCCTACGGCTTGGCATAGCCCTTTACGCCCTCTTTTTCGCGGTCGCGCTCATGGTCGGCGAACAAGCTGCGCACATGCCCGAACTGCTGGGCGTGCTCACCGGGTTGGCAGAGGGATTTTACTGGCTCGCCTTCGACGTGTTGAGTGTCGAATACACAGATCGGGAGGGCCACGAGCCGTTCTTCGGGCTGTTTGGCGTGCTGACCTCCATCGCCAACGTCATTGCGCCGCCCGTCGCCGGCGCGCTCATCAGCCGAGAGGACGCCTACTTCGGAGGCCTGACCGGCTACCACGTGGTCTTCGGCATCTCCTTTGCGCTTTTCGTCGTCGCCACCCTGGTGAGCCTGCGTTTGAAGAGCGCGCGCCTCGCTCGCCTTCGCCTGCTCGACGGCTTCCGCTCCCTTCGCGAGCGCCCATGGAGGAGGGTCGTGCTCGGGTCGGCCGCGTACGGCGTGCGCGAGGGCGTCTTCATGTTTCTGCTCGGGCTTCTCTTCTACATCGTCACGGGCAGCGAGATGAAGTTGGGCGAATTCTTGCTCCTCCAGGGCGCGCTGTCGTTCCTCGCGTTTTACGCCGCCGGGCGCTGGTCCGGGCGTTTTCGCTGGCGGCTGTTGCTCCTCGGCGCATTCGGCATCGTCGCCGCCAGCTTCGCCTTTCTGTGGCCGATCACGACCGTCAACCTTGTCGTCTACGGCGTCCTTTCGGCGGCGGCGTTCCCACTCTTTCTCGTGCCGCTGCAGGGCTACGTGTTTGACGCCATGCACACCCTGGCCGACGACGACGTGCCTTCCATCACCCACATCGTCGTCCGGGAGTGGGTCGAAAACGCGGGGCGCGTCCTCGGCGTCTTGGCGTACTTCGTGATCGGTTCGTTCGAGACGCTGCGCCACGTCGGCGGACTCGGCTGGCTCGCCTTCGCGCTCGGGTTCATGCCGCTCATCACGGTCGGGTTCATCAGGCCCGTGGAATCGCGCATTTTTGGGCCGCGATCGCGCCGCCAGCGCTTTCGCCTTGGCGACAACGAAGAGACGCACTCCTCCGCCAAGCGGCGGGCGCGACCCACGCCCTGAGCGGACGACAGCCTTTCCAACAGTCGCCAGGGCGCCGGAAGAGATTATAATGGTTGTGGTGAGTGCGAAGGAGGGATCGCGTGGAGTCGTTTCAAACCCTGGATCGAGGCCGGTGCCACGTGCACGTCATGGCGCACCCGGCCTTTCGCACGAGGGAAGTGTCGCTTCGCTTTCATCTGCGCATGTCGCGCGATCGCGTCACGGAGGTCGCGATGCTGCCCTCGGTGTGGCTGAACGGCACGCGCAAGTTGCCCAGCTACCGGCAGATCGCGCTTGCGACCGACGACCTCTATGGGACCTACGTCCGCTCCGCCATCGGCAAACGGGGCGGTTATCACATTCTCGAGATTGGCGCAAACGTCCCCGACGTCCCAGGCGAAGAGAACGGGCCTCTCCTGGATCGCGCGCTGGACCTCGCGCTTTCGTTGGCGTTCGATCACGCGCTTGGCATGGGCGGCTTCGCCCCTCAAGCGGTGGAACGCGAAAAGGAGCTGCACCGCAGGCGGATCCGCGCCGCGCTCGACGATAAGGCCGCGTATGCGCTTCAGCGGTGTCATCAAATCGCCTGCCAAGGCACCCCGGCGGGACTGCCGCGCCTCGGCTTCCAGGAGGATGTGGACGCCCTCTTGCCGGATCGCCTGCACGACGTGTATCGACAGGTCTTGGATGAGGCCGAAGTGCACGCGTACGTCGTGGGGCCATCGCGGGACACGGCCGGACTGGCCGATCGCGTCGCCGAAAAGCTGGCGGCCTGGCTGCCCCATGCTCGCACGGGGCATCGTTCCGCGACCGTCAGCGACGTGGTCGCGGCGCCGGCGACCCGCGCGTTCGAGGAGATCACGGAGCAACAGGACGCCAACCAGACGCAGTTCGATCTCGCCTTCGCCTCGGGCATTCATCTCGCCGATCCCAAGTATCCCGCCCTGGTCATGATGAACGGGGTGTTTGGCGGCTTCGCGCATTCCAAGTTGTTCATGCATATACGCGAGCGAAAATCGCTGGCCTACAGCGTCTGGTCTTTCGTGGACGCCGCCACCGGCTTGCTCACGGTCTACGCGGGCATCTCCGCCGACAAGCGGGAAGAGGTTCGCGACATCCTCGGCGCGGAGCTCGAGGCCATCCGGCGCGGGGAGATTTCGCCCGACGAGTGGCAGGAGACCCGCGCTTCGCTGCGCAACCAGTATCAGCAGATGATGGATCAGCCGGCGATGCTCATCGCGTGGCATCACCACGCCGTGCTCGCGGGCAGTAACCTGACCCTCGCGGATATGGTGGAAAAGGTTGGTGAGGTCAGGCCGGAGGACGCGGCCGAGGTAGCCTTGGCGCTGCGCCCGGTGTGCCTGTACGTCCTCGAGGGAAGAGGAGGAGGCGGCGCATGACAGACGCACGCGATGTTTCCTACGAGAGCTCGTTTGAGACGCGGACGTGGACGCTTGACAACGGCCTCGTGGTCACGTTGATGCCGCGCCCGGCCCTGCACCAGACCTACGCCATGTTTGCCACTCGCTATGGCTCGGTCGATCGCGCCTTTGCGCTCCACGGCGATGTCCACGAGATGCCCGATGGCATCGCGCACTTTTTGGAGCACAAAATGTTCGAGGATCCCGACATGGACGTGTTTGCGCGCTTCGCCGCGCATGGAGCGTCCGTCGACGCGTACACGACCTTTGATCACACCGCGTATCACTTCGCGGCCACGGGCGAAACGGCGTTGCACGTGCGCACGCTGCTCGACTTCGTCCAGTCGCTCTACCTGACGGATGAGAACGTCGAGAAGGAGAAGGGCATCATCGCGCAGGAAATTCACATGGTGAACGATCACCCGGATCGCCGGGGATACATGGAGCTCTTGAAGGCCATGTACCACGTTCACCCGGTGCGCATCGACATCGCGGGCACGGTGGAGTCCGTGCGCGTCATCACGAAGGAACAGCTGCGCCTCTGCTACGAGACGTTTTACCATCCGTCGAACATGGTGCTCGTGATGGCCGGAGGATTTGACGCGGACGAGATCGCGCATGTCATCGAGGAGAATCAGGCGAAAAAATCGTTCTCCGCGCCACCGAAGGTCGACCGTCTTTATCCAGACGAACCGCCAGAGCCCAAGGAGCGGCACCGCAAGCTGCCGCTGCCGGTGCAAATGCCCCGCCTTCTCGTGGGCTGGAAGGAGGCAAACGGAGCCTTTGGGTCGAATTTGATCGAACAGGATACGGTGATGACGATTGTCCTGGATGCGCTCTTTGGGCCCACGTCGGCGTTTTACCAGGACCTGCTGGACGAAGGCCTCGTCGACAAGGGGTTTTCGGCTGGGTACCAGCTGTCCAACACGTTTGGCTACACGCTGGTGGGGGGCAACACGCCGCAGCCCGATCTTTTGGCCCAACGCATTCAGAGGCATGTCGCGCAGGCGCGGGAGCAGGGAATGGACGAGGAGGCCTTTGAGCGGGCGCGCAAAAAAATCATGGGCCGCCTGCTGATGAGCCTGGACCAAAACGCCTTCCTCGTGCGGAACTGGGTGAGCTATTTCCTGCGTGGGGCTCACTCCTTCGCGTTTGCCGACGTCATTGCCGTATTGAACACGTTGACGCTCGAACGTGCGAACGCACGCCTGAGGGAGCATCTGCGCGAAGACAACATGGTGGTGAGCGCGGTCGTCACGTCCTGAGCTCGGCAAAGGGTGAGGGCGTGTGTCCTTTCGGCGAAGAAGGAGTCGGAAATCGATGTGGATCTGGATTTTGGCCGTCTTGGTCGTACTGGCCGCGGCGGCCGCGCTGTTGTATGCCTTGTACCGGCGCATGACGTCCGACTGGCCGCGGCCGAAGCGAAGGAGGCCCGACCGAAGCCCCCGGCCGGAAACCTGGGGCGATGAGGGGCTGTACATCTCCTGGATTGGCCACTCCACGCTGCTCATGCAGATGGACGGTCTTCGCGTCTTGACGGACCCGGTCCTGTATCCCCGCGTCGGGGTGCGGGCGTTTGGGTGGACATTTGGCCCGCGCCGGCACGTGGAGTGCCCCATTCGGCCAGAAGCGTGCGGGACCGTGGATCTCGTGCTTTTGTCGCACGCGCACATGGACCACCTGGATCACCCAAGTCTGCGGCGGGTCATCACGAGACAGACCATTGTCGTGGCGCCGCGCGGGACGGGCTATTTGGCTCGGTGGCACCGCCCCAAGGCGGTGTATGAGCTCGGCCCGGGCGACGTGCTCCAATTGGACGGGGGTCTGGAAATTGCCGCGATCGCCGTCCGACATTGGGGGAATCGGTACCCGTGGAACCGCAACATGGGCTATCAGGGCTACGTGGTTCGCCGCGGGGAGTGGTCGGTCTTTTTCGCGGGCGACACCGCGCGCACGGATTTGTCTTCGGTCCAACGCTACAAACCGCAGGTGGCCTGCATGCCCATTGGTGCCTATGCGCCGGCGCCGTTTGAAAATGCGCATTGCACGCCGGAACAGGCGTGGGACATGTTTCTTGAGACGGGCGCCGACGTGTTGGTTCCCATTCACCACGACACGTTTGTCTTGTCGCGAGAACCGGTGGAAGAACCGCTCGAGCGGCTTCTGGCCGCGGCAGATGGCGATCGCGTTTGGCCCATGCGCCACGGCGAGACGTACTACGTGAAGTCACCCAAATCTATCGACAAACCGAAGCGGCTCGATTGACGAACCCCCTGATTTGTCAGTACATTCGATCCCAGAGGCTTTGAAGCTGAGCCTGGCGAGGGCGGGCTCGCGCAGTGCTGCAAAGGAGAATGATGCATGGATCATGATGTCCGCCCGGTCTGGCCGGGCATTCTGGAAGCGTATCAGCGTTTTCTCCCCATTACCGAGCAAACGCCTCGGCTGACGCTGCACGAAGGCCACACCCCGCTCATCTACGCGGACAAGCTGAGCGAGCGGCTCGAGTGTCACGTGTACCTGAAGTTCGAGGGCGCGAATCCGACGGGATCGTTCAAGGACCGAGGGATGGTCGTCGCCGTGGCGAAAGCGAAGGAGGCCGGCAAGCGCACGGTCATCTGCGCGAGCACGGGCAACACGTCCGCGTCGGCTGCCGCCTACGCGGCGCGCGCGGGACTGGAGGCCGTGATCCTCATCCCGCACGGCTACGTCGCGCTGGGAAAACTGGCGCAGGCCGTGCAGTATGGCGCCCGGATTGTGGCCATTCGCGGCAACTTCGATCAGGCGCTCGCCATCGTCCGCGAGGTGGCTGAGCCTCTCGGCATGGAGATCGTCAATTCCATCAACCCGTATCGGCTGATGGGACAGCAGACGGCCGCCTTCGAGATCTGCGATGTGCTCGGGCGCGCGCCGGACGCACTGTACATCCCCGTAGGCAACGCCGGCAATATCTCCGCCTATTGGATGGGATTTACCAGGTATCATGCGGAAAAGCGCATCGATTCCCTGCCTAGGATGTTTGGCTTTGAGGCCGAGGGAGCTGCGGCCATCGTCCGTGGAGAGCCCATTGCGCAGCCGGAAACCTTTGCGACGGCCATTCGCATTGGCCATCCGGCCTCCTGGGAGAAGGCGGTTCGCGCGGCGAAGGAATCGGGCGGCGCCATCGATTGCGTGAGCGACGACGAGATCGCCAGCGCCTACCGGCTCATTGCACAGGAAGGCGTGTTCGCCGAGCCGGCCTCCGCGGCGAGCGTCGCGGGCTTGTTGAAGCGCCACAAAGCGGGTGACGTGAAGCAGGGAGAGACGGTGGTGTGCGTGCTCACCGGCAATGGCCTGAAAGACCCAGACAGCGCCATGCGCCTCGCCTCACAGGAAGAGCTCGTGGTCGATGGTGACCCGCTTTCGGTTCGGCGCGCGCTGGGTGGATTTCAATGAGCCCCGGCGCCGTGCTTCGCACGCTGTCGGTGCGCGTGCCGGCCACAACAGCCAATTTAGGGCCCGGCTTCGATTGCCTGGGGATGGCCCTTCAGCTGTTCAACACGTTTACTCTGCGCTTGGGAGAGCCGTTCGCGATTCGCGTCACCGGCGAAGCGGCCGAAGTTTTGCCAAAGACGGAGGACAATGCCGTCATCCAGGCCATGGACCGCTTGTTTGCGGAGGCAGGCGCGAGTCGTGCCGCAATGCCTTCGTTTGCGCTCGAAGTCGACAATCAGATCCCCGTATCGTCTGGCCTCGGCTCGAGCGCGTCCGCTATCGTCGGCGGGCTGGTGCTCGGCAACGCCCTGCTCGAGGCCTTTGTGCCGGATCGCAAGTTGAGTCGGGATGTGCTGCTGCGGCTCGCGACCGAGCTCGAGGGACACCCTGACAACGTCGCGCCCGCGCTGTACGGCGGCGGCGTGCTGGCTTTTCACGATCGCGCCGGCCTTCGGACGACCGAGGTGCCCATCCCGCCGAATCTGCGCTTTGTCGCCGCGACGCCGGAGTTCGCGCTGCCGACTGAACTTGCGCGCCGGGTGCTGCCCAAAGCGTACCCGCGCGACGAAGCGGTCGAAAATGTGGCGCAATGTGCAAGGCTGATGCTCGCGCTTCTCAAGCCCGATCTCGACCTCCTCCGCGGGGGCGTGCTGGATCACTTTCACGAGCCGTACCGCAAGCCGCTCGTACCTGGGGCGGACGAGGTGGAGCGCGCCGCAATGGCCGCCGGAGCGTATGCGGTCACGCTCAGCGGCGCGGGCCCCACGCTGCTCGCGTGGTGCAAGCCCGACGTCGCTGTCCGCGTGGCGGACGAGATGACACTCGCCTGGCGCAATGCGGGCACGCCCTGCCGGGCGCTCGTCCTTCGGCCTGTGCACGGCGAGACGAGGGCGCACTGGAAATTCGAATCGACGGGAGACGAGGTGTAGACATGGATATTCGTGACACGCTGCCCAACACGCTGATGGCCCATCTGGGCATGGAAGTGTTGGAGGCGACGAAGGACCGCGTGGTGATGACGATGCCGGTGGATGCGCGCACGCATCAACCGATGGGGCTCTTGCACGGCGGGGCGAGCGTCGCGCTCGCCGAGTCTGCCGCGAGCCTGGGAGGCGCGTTGAACGTCAGTGACCAGGGCAAAACGGTGGTGGGCATGGAAATCAACGCGAACCACCTTCGCTCGATGCGGGAGGGCGTGGTCAAGGCCATCGCCGAGCCGATTCACCGCGGCTCGACCACGCAAGTGTGGCAAATTCGCATTGTGGACGAACGGGATCGCCTGGTGTGCATCTCGCGCTGCACGCTCGCCGTCATCCAAAATCGAGGCCGCATGGGGCCCGTGGCGCCGACCGAAGGCTGAAGGACGCGTCAGGTGTCGCCCATCCCTGCGTCGCGGGCGGTCGAGGACCTGGATTCCGCCCCGCTCGCGGGCAGGGGCCCGACGCATAAGGTTTCCATGGCCGAACGAGCGTCTTTGCATGCCGCAAGCGCTCTCAACACCGCGATGGTCGGGCGAACCGCGGGAATTTGCCCCGACTCGATCTTCGCGAGCGCGTCGCGTGCCGGAATCCAGGCGGCCCTCTCGAGCTCGGCGCCGTGCACGCGCGGCTCGCCGACGCCATGGCTTTGACACAAGTAAAACCGTGTGTCGAATCGCCTTGGCTGCGTGGGGGGCGTCACGAAGCGACCGATGCGCCGGAGCCGGCCGAGATCGAACGCGAGGTGGCGTGCGGACAGCCAGGCGGCGAGTGTGCTGCCTTCGCCGCAGAGCTCCGCTTGTTCCTCCGGTGAAAGTGGCACGTCGCGGATGGCCTGCGTGCTGTCGCGGACTGCCAACAACCAGCCGATTTCCTCGGCGGCCTCGCGCAATGCGGTGACGGCGAAGGTTGGGTCGTCCTCGTCCTCCGCGCAGCGCGGGGCGCCGTAGGCCAGCTTGCAGAGCTCGGCGTCCGACGCATCCGCCGCTCCACCCGGGAAGGCCAAGAAGCCAGGCAGGAAGCGCATGGTTTGGGCTCGCTTGATGGCGAGCACCTCGATGTTTCCCTCCGCGCCATCGCGAATGATGACGAGCGTGGCCGCCTTGCGTATCTCCGTCATGTCGCGTTCGCCTCCGATCGCAGTATGGGTGCCACTTCCTCCATCCTTAGCGCCACGAATGCCGCGCGCGCTTCCCGCTCGAGCGCATCGTCGAGCGGCTCCAGGTCGTCAGGCAGGTGCGCATACGCCAAGGCGTCGCGCAAGACTGCGTCGGCGAGCGCCGGGTTTTTGGGCAGGAGCGGCCCGTGGATGTAGGTGCCCCAGATGTTGAGATGCCGCAGACCCTCATGGCCCGAGAGCCCATCGTTGCCGTGCCCGTGCAGGACGCGGCCGAGCGGCCGATGGTTGTGACGCGTGCGACCGCCGTGGTTTTCAAAGCCCACAATCACCCCAGCCTCCTCGCTCCACACGGCGATGTTGCCGATGAGCCGCGGGGCATCTGGCGTCGCTTCGGTCACCATGTCCACGAGATGGAGCCCCGGCACCTTTTCCCCCGTCGGAAGTTGATAGTATTCTCCGAGCAGTTGATAGCCGCCGCAAATGGCGAGGACCGGCAGGCCGTCCTCCACGGCGCTGCGAAACGCCTGGCGGCATCCTCGCAGTTTTTCCGCCACGAGCGCCTGCTCGCGGTCCGATCCGCCGCCCAATAGGACGAGGTGATATCGCGAAAAGTCGGGCGTCTCGCCGTGCGTGACGCGGACAATGTCCACGTCGTATCCCCGCCAAGCCAGTCGGTGTTTGAGGACGGCGATGTTGCCGCGATCGGCGTACAAGTTCAGCAGGTCAGGAAACAGATGGGCGATACAGAGCGCCTTGCGGCTCAAGTCGATCCCTTCTTTCTGCGAGCAAGCGCGCGGCTGGGCTGAGCAGCGTGTAGGTGACGAGGGTATGGACCACAGCGCCCGTGGAAGCGCCCGCGCGGACACCTTCCTGCAACGCCGCAGCGAGATCCGGCTCGATGCGAAGCTTGGCTTCCGGCACGCCCGCGTACTTGAGCCTGAGCGCCATGTCGTGCGCACGGTAACCCGTCGCGACGATGGTCTGAATGCGCGCATCCTCCGCCACAAGCTCAAAGTCGGCGTCCCACAACCAGGAGACATCTCGGCCATCGGCCGCGAGATCATTGATGCCAATGACCATCACCTTGTCGCGCGGGTCGGACACCACGGTATCCAACACGCTGTCGCAGCCTGTCGGGTTTTTGATGAGGTGAAGCGTCACGGGCGCCTCCAGGTCGAAACGCTGCATGCGCCCTTCCGGCGGGCGATACATCCGGAGGCCGGCGTGGATCGCGGCGCTCGAGAGGCCGAGTGTGCGAGCGGCCGCGGTGGCCGCGAGCACGTTGTAGGCGTTGTACAGGCCCGAGACAGGCAGGTCGAGGAGGAGGTCCGGCAGGCCTGCCTCGGAAAACCGAAGAAACCCACCCTCGAGCCGCCCCTGAAACGCCGGGTGCGGTCGCACGAAGTCACAGTGCTCACAGCGGTATAGGCCGAGCTGGCCATACCAAAACGCGTCGTACTTCAGCGGATGACCACACATGAGGCAGAACTGGCCGTCTCGCATTTGCTCCCGGCGAGGTGACCTCGCCGTGTCACGCGCCATGCCGAAGTAGATGTCCTGGCGAGATGAGCGCAGACCAAGATAACGACAGAGCGGGTCGTCCGCGTTCAGCACGATCGTCGCCTGGGTCTTGCGGATGCCTTCGAGCAACTTCGCAAGCGTGCCGTCGAGCTCACCGTAGCGGTCCAGTTGATCCCGAAACACGTTTGTCACGACGATCACGCCTATGGGCAAATCCGCGGCAATCTTGGGCAGGGTCGCCTCGTCGATCTCGAGCACGGCAAGGTTGGCCTTGAGCCTGCCTGTCCACGAACACGACTTGAGAAACGCAGTGGCAATGCCCTGAGGAAGGTTGGCTCCCTTGTGGTTCGTGATGACCGCCTCATTTGCGGCGATCATGCTCGCCAGCATGGAGGTGGTCGTCGTCTTTCCATTGGTGCCGGTCACGGCAATGACCCGCTTCACCCGGCGCCCAAACCGGCGAATGAGGCCTGGGCTGATGGCTAGCGCCACTTTACCCGGCAAGCTGGTGGCGTCTCTGCCGCGCAGCGTCAGCAGCCAAAGAATCAACTTGCCAACCAAAATGCCGAGCATGAGGACAGCATCCTTTCTGCGTCAGGGTGACCCTCCATCGGGCGCACGTTTGTCCCATGGGGTTCTGCCGTGGATTATACTATATCCGAACCACCTGGGGCGGCTGCCCAAAGAAGGAGGATTCGCCTCTTGTACCATCTGTACGGTTACCGGCGATGCTCGACGTGTCGAAAGGCCCAGGCCTTTCTCGAGGGACTGGGCGCTCAGGTGACATTCCACGACGTGGTTGAACAGCCTCCCGACGTTTCCACGCTCCGGGCGTGGCTTGCTTCGATTGGAGGCGACATCCAGGTCCTCGTCAACACGCGGGGTGAGGTGTATCGCAAGCGAGGCCTGAAGGACGTGTCGTGGCCGGTCGACACGTGGCTCGAGGAGATGCACCGGGATGGGAAGCTGATCAGGCGCCCTGTGCTGGTGACACCGAGTGGGGACGTGATCGTCGGCTTTGATGAGACGTTGTACCGTCGCGCAGTCCGCGAGGAGCGGGTGCCATGAAGCGGCGTTTGTTTTACGGGCTTGAGCTGCCGGCAGCATGGAAGGATGCCCTCGCGGCGCGCTGCGAGCTTATCCGGCAGGAGGGACAGGTCGTCGCGCGCAATTGGTCGCGCAAGGACCTGTACCACCTGACCGTCTTGTTTCTCGGCGCCGTGGACGAGAGCCGGTGGGAGGACGTGTGCCAAGCGGGGGAGCGGGCTGCTTCCGCGCAGGCGCCGTTTCGCCTCACCACCGGACCGTTCGGGGCGTTTGCGCGATCCCGCGTATTCTGGCTCGGGCTCGATGACCTCGCGTCTCAAATGGAGGAACTCGCGGGGCTACACGAGCGCGTCGCGGCCGAGGTCCGCGCGGCCTTGCCGGACGTGACGATTGAGGAACGCCCGTATCGCCCGCACATCACGCTCGCTCGCGAACTTCGGCAGGGTGTCCGCGCCGCGTGGCCGGACGTCGCCATGGATCCTCCGTTGAGCCACGAGTTCACGGAACTCTGCCTGTTTGAATCCACGCGCGTCGGAGAGCAGCTCTGGTACCCGGTCCTCAAGCGCTTCCCATTTTGCGGCGCTTCCGCGCTTCGTACGCCAAAAGACCCAGGGCGTTGAGCATGAGGTCCAGGTGAATGGCCTGGGGCCGGAAGGCCGCAGGATCCAGGCCGAGCTCGCGCAAGCGCTCTCGAACGATCTCGGCCTGCGCCGCTTCGAGCGCTTCTGGCGACGGGTGCTCGTCGAACGTTCGCTCAATGAGCTCTCGAAATCGGTCGGCGTAGTACACGGTCTCCCGCAGAGCTTCGTCCTTGGGCGAGGGCCCAAAGTGCGCTTGATAAACGGTTTTCATCGGCAAGTCTGCAAACATTGCGCACGTCCGGTGAACCGCCTCCGGGTCAAAGTCCACCGGCGAGGTGGAAGGCATGACAAATTCGTACGGGAAGCCTGTGAAGCCTTTGACGAAGCGAAGCCCGGCGCTGTCTCCGGTAAAGATGCCGTTGGAGACGGGATCGGCGATGGCAAAGTGATGGCTCGCGTGTCCTGGCGCGTCCAGAAACAACAGTCGACGTTTGCCAATGGTCAGTTCACTTTCGTGGGGCATCGCCTGGACCTGTTCGGCAGGCACCGGTTCGAGCGGGCCAAACAGTTGGTCCAGCCGATCTCCATAGACCTCGCGGGCGCCCTGGTACAGTCGGGACGGATCGATCATGTGCCGTGCGCCGCGGGGATGGACAAGCAACTTGGCCTGCGGAGCGAGTTTCATGAACTGGCCCGCGCCTCCGGCGTGATCGAGGTGAATGTGCGTCACAGCCACGTAGGCGATGTCGCGTGGCTCGAGGCCGAGCGCCCGAAGCCCTGCCACGAGTGCGGCGTGGGAGCGGGCGGAACCGGTTTCAATGAGGAGCGGCTCGTCGCTTCGCACGAGGTAGGCGCACGTGCGGTAGCGCATGCCGAGCTCCATGAGGTCGATCATCCAGATGTCTTGCCCGATTTCCACGGGCTCTGGATACGATGCGTGCTGGCCTTCCATGGTCGTACCCCCCTAGCGCTTGTCTCGGCGGAATGGCCCGCCCGGTTTTCGCGATCGATCGTCGCGCCGTTTGGTGGCTGCCACCTCGCGGCTCGCCCGCCACGAGAGCGAGATGTGCCGATCGGCCTGATGGAACGAAGATGGCTCGCGCTCGCGGCGTTCCGCTTTGCGAAAAGGGCTCGTCCGCAGAGAGGACAGGCGCGCCACCGGCGCTCGCCCCTGTGTCCGCCGAGAGCGTTCGGAGGCAACCTGACGAGTCGCGCGTATCTCGTCGACCGAGATGATGTCGGCGAGCGTGTCCTCCTCGGGAAGTTCGAGCTCCGTCTCACGCGAGATGCTGAGCAAGATGCCCATGGCCGCGAGGTTCATGACGAGGTCTGTCCCGCCATAGCTGATGAAGGGCAATGGGATGCCGGTGACCGGCAACAGCCATGTGACGGCGCCGAGGTTAATCAGCGCCTGCACGATGATCGATGCGGTGAGGCCAATGGCCAACAAGGAGCCAAACCGATCGCGTGCGTACCTCGCGATATGGAAGCCACGCCAAATGACGACGGCGAAGATCGCCAAAAGTCCAAGGTCCCCGAGCCAGCCCCATTCTTCCGTGAAGACCGCAAAGATGAAGTCGGTGTAGGCTTCGGGAAGATAACCGGTTGCCGAGATGCTGGAGGCAAAGCCTCGCCCTGTGAGGCCTCCGTTGGCGATGGCCGTGAGGCCTTGAATCAGCTGGTAGCCAGACGACTTGGGATGTTGGAACGGGTGAAAGAACGCGACGAGACGGCTGGAGCGGTATTCCGCCATGCGCGCGCCCAAAAACCCGACCACCGCGGCGGTGCCCATGGTGAGCCCGAGCGGCTTCCCAGGGACCCCGGCCGCAAACTGAATCACCATGGCGGTCAGAAAAATGCAAAGCGCTGTGCCCATGTCGGGCTCGATGAAGACCAACAGAATGGTCACGCCCACCATGATTATGGCCGGACGGAAGGTCCTGCGGAGGTCGCGCAGCACGGGAAGCTTTCTCGTCAAAAGGTACGATAAGTAGAGCACGAGGGCCATCAGGGCGATTTCCGACGGCTGCACGTGGACGCTCGAGGTGCCGATCCACCGCGTAGCCCCGAGGCTCCTGTGCCCGATGCCTGGGACCATGACCACCAGCAACAGGCCAAGCGCCGCAATCATGATCTTCGGCGCATGCTGGTACCAGAAGTGATAGGGTATAAACGTGCAAGCCCCCATCGCGGCCAGGCCAAGAATGGCGGCCGCAAGCTGCCGGATGGCGAAGTGATCAGGAGCGAGTCCTTGGTGAATGTCATAGACCATGCTCGCGGAGTACACCGTCAGCACGCCGATGCCCGTCAACATGAGGACCGCGATGAAAAGCACGTAGTCTGGTTGATGACGCTCGGTCCGCACGTTCACACCCCGCCCTCGCTCGTTCCGTTAACTCCTCATTCGACAGCTTACGGCCATTCCCTTCCCAAAGGCAAGCACACGTCACCACCAATGAATGCCGATGGCCGTGATTCCAAGGATGGCCGCGAGCGGAATGGCGAGATGCCACGGTCCGCCCGGGCCTCCTGGCGGCCCGTACGGGCTTTGCGGCGGTCCCGGTGGCATGCCCTGCGGACCCGGGCCGAACAGGCCACGCGCATGTTCCAAGGGCTCGACGGGCGCATCTGCGCGCACCGCGTTTTGCAGAATGAGGTGATGTCGCGTCACGTGCACCACCACGCCTTGAAAGGCGCCATAGCGGGTGTGACAGTGGACATGGTGGCCCACGAATCCGCGAACATCGCGAAGCGTAAGCATAGGTGAACGCCTCCTTTTCACCCTAGGTTACGGATCAGCGGCGCCATTTGGCTGGGCGCACGCACAGTCGAGCCGGTGCGAACCCTTTCAACTCGGCGACGAAGCGGAGTGAGTGCGAATGAGGACGGATGGCGCGCGCCGCGTTCGGATTCTGGCGCACCGAGGTGCAAGCCTCGAGGCGCCTCAGAACACGCTTCCTGCGTTTCACCTTGCAGTCCGCCAAGGGGCCGACGCCATCGAGACGGACGTCCACTGGACGAAGGACCGGGAGATCGTCATCTGCCACGATCACCGAATCGACGCGGTCTCCGACGGCCGCGGCGAGATCGCCGAGATGACCTATGAAGAGCTTTTGCGCTACGACTTTGGCTATTGGTTTACGGCCGACGGCGGGCGGACGTATCCGTACCGCGGCCGCGGTGTGCGCATACTTACGCTGCGTGAGGCTCTGCGAGCCTTTCCTAGCATCCACTTCAACATCGACTTGAAACCGAAACGCCCCCACGTCGGTCTATTTCTTCGGGCGCTTGAGGAGGAAGACGCTCTTGCGCGAGTGACTCTAGCCTCGTTTCACCATCGGACGCTTGCGGAGGCTCGTGCGAGGTGTCCGCGGTTGAGAACGAGTGCCTCTCCGCAGGAAGTCGCGCGCGTATTGGCCATGGTGCGCGCCGGATGGAGACCTCGGGCCGGTGTGAAGCCGTCCTATCAAGCTCTGCAGGTCCCCTATCGTCGATACGGGTTGACCGTCGTCACGAGGCGTTTTGTCGAGGCGGCACATCAAATGGGCGTCGAGGTGGACGTATGGACGGTGGACGATCCGGCGGAGATGCTGGCGCTCGTTCGCCAGGGCGTGGACGGCATTGTCACAAATTCGCCGCAGATCTTGCAAAAGCTCCTGCTGGAACTGGAACAATAATCGTGACATGATGGGGTTGTTTGTACGGGAGGAGGGTGGCGCGTGGAGTCGGTTCGGCGTGAATGGAAGTATTTCGACGTCACGGTCGTCGTGGTCCTGGCTCTGCTTGCCGTATACGCTTGCCTGGCCATCCATGCGGCCACAGCGGGCAATCACAGCGCCAATGTCCCGTCCCACGTCATGAGCAAGCAAATCGCATACGAAGTGCTGGGATTTGTCGCGCTCTTTGCCGGCGCGTGGATGGATTATCGGTGGCTTCGGAAGGCGCACTGGTGGCTGTGGGGCATTTCCTGCTTTCTGCTCGTCGCCGTCTTTGCCTTTCCGGCGACCATGGGCGCACATTCGTGGATTTCGTTTCACTCGTTCTCCTTTCAGCCGTCCGAGCTCGCCAAGGTCGCGATCGTCGTGTGGCTGGCCAAGTATATGTCCGACGTGGAGGAGGCCGAAATTCCCGACTACCGCCTGCGCAAGCAGTGGATTTTTCTCCCCATCGTCCTGGTTCCGTTTGCGCTCACCTTTAAGGAGCCGGCGCTTGGACAGGCTCTCGTCATGATCGCCATTTTCCTGACGATGTACAGCGTCTTTGCGCGCCGGGGCCCGTACGCGGTCCTGATGTTCTTCGTCTTCGCGGTGATCGCGCTTGGCGTCATGGCGACCACGGTGTTCACGAAGCAGACGCTTGCGTTTGTCGACCTGCTGATGAAGCACCGGATTCTGAAAGGGTATCAGGCGTACCGCATCCTGACCTGGGTGGATCCAAACTTCAGCCAAGACAAGTACGGCTACAATATTCACATGGCCCAGACGGCCATCGGAAGCGGCCAACTGTTCGGCGAAGGGTACGGCAGAGGCGTGCTCACCTCGGGAGGCTGGGTGCCGAACCAGTGGACGGACTACATCTTCTCCGCCATCGGCGAGGAGTTCGGTTTTGTCGGATCGGCCCTTCTGGTCCTTCTCTTTTTGGTTTTGTGTCATCGGCTCATTCGGATCGCGCAAACGACGAGCGATCCGTTTGGCATGTACATCGCCGTCGGCATCGTCGGCATGTTTGCGTTCCAGGTGTTTGAGAACATTGGCGCGGACATGTACATGAGCCCGTCGACGGGGATCACGCTGCCGTTCATCAGTTACGGAGGCACGTCGCTGCTCGTCAACTACTTCGCCGTGGGCGTCGTGTTGAGCGTCGGCCTGAGGCGCAGGCGCGCTCGCCTCCAGACCCAATTTGAGACCAGCAAGGGGCGATTGGCGTGACATTTCGCTTGGCAGATCGGATCGAGCGCCTGCCGGAGCAGTTTTTCTCCGGGCTGACGAGGCGCGTGGCCGCGTTTCAGCAGGCAGGGTATGACGTCATCAACCTCGGGCAGGGCAATCCAGACTTGCCCACACCCCCGCACATCGTGGAAGCGCTGCGGGAGGCGGCGCTGGATCCTGTGACGCATCGGTATCCGCCGTTTCGCGGTTTGCCTGAACTCAAGGAAGCGGCGGCGGCGTTCTATCAGCGCACGTACGGCGTCTCGCTCGATCCGGAGCGGGAAGTTGCGATTCTCGTAGGCGGTAAGACGGGGCTTGTCGAAATGGCGGAGCTGTACCTCGAGCCAGGCGACGTGGCGCTCGTGCCGGATCCAGGATATCCGGATTATCTCAGCGGAATCGCGCTCGCGGGCGCAAAGCCTCACCCGCTCCCCATCACGGCCCAAAATGGCTACCTGCCCGACCTCGAATCGGTCCCAGAGTCCGTGTGGAAGCGGGCCAAGCTGTGGTATCTCAACTACCCCAATAATCCCACCGGCGCCGGGACCACGTCTGAATTCTTCGATCGCGCCATCGAGAAGGCGCGCGATCACGGCGTGATCGTCGTGCACGATTTCGCGTACGGCGCCATCGGCTACGACGATCACCGCCCGCCCTCATTTTTGCAGCGGCCGGGCGCGAAAGAGGTCGGGATCGAAATTTACACGCTCAGCAAGACGTTCAACATGGCGGGGTGGCGCGTGGCTTTTGCCGCAGGCCATCCGGAGATCATCGAGCATATCAACCTGATTCAGGACCACTACTACGTGTCGATTTTCGCGGCCGTCCAGCGCGCCTCGGTCGCAGCGCTTCGCGGTCCGGCCGAGGACATCGAAGCGCTGCGCCAGACCTACCAACGCCGCCGCGATGCCTTTCTCGGAGCACTGAGGTCGGCGGGGGTAGAGGCGCCGCCGCCGCAAGGCTCGTTCTTCTGCTGGATCCCGATTCCTTCGGGCCACTCGTCCGTGTCCTTTGCGGAGGCGCTCTTGGAGGAGGAGCATGTCGCCGTCGCGCCCGGCCGGGGATTTGGCGAGCACGGGGAAGGGCACGTGCGCGTGGGTCTGCTCGCGCCAGAAGGCCGCCTCATCGAGGCGGCCGAACGGATGGCGCGCTTCTTTGCCAAACGAAGCTAGGGGCGCTCCGGTCCCTCGCCAGGCTGTGAGTGGCTGCGAAACTTGTCCGCGAGTTGGATCAGCCACAGGTGGTGGTAGGGCTCCTGGTACAGCACCGGTTCGATCCTCCGGTCGGCCGGCCCGAGCTTGTACATCCAGATGGTGGTCTGCTGACGAATCCCCTCGTGCACGCGGATCCCAAGGTGGATGGAGTCCCGGTAACCGTCCTTGTACGCGATGGCGCCCAGTTGCCCGTGCAGCTCCGCCACCATGGGGCGATACCGGGGATTTCGCAGGACGGGCGCGTCAAACCAGGGCGTATAGCCTTGCGCGTCCGTCTTAAACCGCTGTTCCGTTTCAATGAGCACCACTTCCGCGTTCTGCAAGGGCTGTTTGGTGCGCCCGTCGATCACGCGAATGCGGAGCTTCGCGGTCTTGCGCGTGTACCCCCAGGACTCGGGACCTGCAGGCTGGTTGTTGTTCGGCGCAGGGGCCGTCGCACCAGACTTCGGGGCGGCGGGCTTGGGGTCCGCGGGCTTGGGATCTGCGGGCTTGGGTTCGGTCGCGGCCTTCGGCTTCGCTGCGCCGGAATGCCCAGCACTCGGCGGTTTGGCTGGTTTCCTTTCACCCGCAGGCTGGCCCGGGTTTGCCCCTGCGCCCGATTTCTGCCGCGCAGGCCCGCCGTTTGGCGGCGGCGCTTGCGGTTTCGTTCCTGATCCCGTTCCGGCGCGCTCTTCCATCGGCTCGATCTCGACCGGTGCCATCGCCGCCACGGCGCCGTGCAGGGCGCGAGCATGAGCATGCTTCGCGGCAAAGAACGGCGGATCGGTCGGGATGGCCATCGCGATGGCGGTGGCCAAAAGCGATGCGAGCATCACGCTTCGCTTCGACGGATATCGGTTCACGGCGTATCCCTCGTTTCTCAAACGATAATGGCCCGCGGTGGCACGCCCTTACGGCAGGCGCATCAGTGCCCGGTTTTGGTAGTAGAACTGCAGAATCTGCAGGTAGTTCTGGCCGCGCCTCGCCCAGTATTCCGACCCCCATTGGGCCATCTTCTGTGCGTTTCGGTACTGCCAGTTCGGGTCATTTTCATAGCCGGCGGAATAATTGAGTTCGACGATCTCGCCGTTCGGCTTGGTGTACGCGAGCTTCTCAATGGCCTGAAAGGCCGCGTTGGTCGTCGGCTGACTCGACATCTCCTGAAAGTGCTGGAAATTGGTCGTGTTGTCCACGTCGAACGTGAAGCCGTCGATGGTCACTGGGTGAAGGTGGTGATACCAAGCGAACATCTTCACCGCCATGGCGCCGGCCTTCAGAGATTCTGGGTGCCAGCTCGGAAACCATTCGTTCGGCAAGACGTCCTCACAATACGTTTTGAATGGAACGGCCTCGACGTAGATGATTCGACCGCGGGGATCCGGTTCGCCGCTCGCATTGTTTTCGCGAATGGCGACACGGATGACGGATGGAGGTGGCGTGTTGTAAATCGTCTGAGCCGCCTCCACGCGGGACGGCGCACAGACAGGAGCCAGTGACGCCAAGGTACCGCTCAAAACAAGCAAGCCAACGTTCCGTTTCAATCTCGTCATGACCTGTCCCCTCGCGAGATGTGGTCGTTTGTCTTACTTTTCCCTGGCGCGCGCTATCCATGCGCATGATGGATGTGTGACACATGCCGGCGCAGCGGGTACAATGAGTGCTTAGGATTCCACCATTCGGACACCACTGCGCCGAAGCCAAGGGGAGGATGTGCGATGCAAAAACTGGGTCTCACGGGCCAGTCCAAGCAACCTCACGCGTCGGACGATCAAATGAAGGGTATCTCGGCCGTGCTGATGGACGGCGACGAGATTTTCATCGATAACAACGCGATACACGCCAAAAGTCGAGTGGAGATCGGCGTCAAGTTTGTCGGATCGCTCGAAGAAGTGCCCCATCCCAGGCGGGTCGTTGGGCTGTGGGTGAGCCTCAAACGGTTTGAGGGGGGCATGGGTTACAACGGTGTTCATGCGTTCGAAATGTGGATTGACAGCGAGGCGCAGCTTGGGTACAAGAAACTCGCGGATCACGTGAACGCCATGGACAAAGCCGTGAAGGGCAAAGTGGATCTCAGCCTGCTCAGCCCTGATGAGGTGCAGAAGTTCGCCACGTTCCTGCAAAGCATTCGACCGGATTTGTGGGAAAACGCGTCACCGGCGTTCCGAGAAGCCTTCTCCGCTGTGTGAGGCGGCTGGCCGCGGTCCGCTTGACCCAAGGAGGGATGTCTTCCTGTGAATCAGAACGAGACACCGCTGTTTGATGCACTTTTGCGACACGTGGCGCGCAACCCGCGCCAATTTCACATCCCGGGACACAAGAAGGGCCGCGGCATGGACAGCCGCTTCCGCGCATTCGTGGGCGACAATGCGCTCGCGCTCGATCTGATTAACATCGCGCCCCTGGATGATCTGCACCATCCAACGGGCGCCATTAAACAGGCTCAGGAGTTGGCGGCGGAGGCGTTCGGGGCCGACTACACGTTTTTCTCCGTGCAGGGCACGTCCACGGCCATCATGACCATGGTGATGGCCACCGTGGGCCCCGGCGATAAAATCCTCGTGCCGCGGAATGTGCACAAGTCCGTGTTGACGGCGATCATCCTGGCGGACGCGACGCCCGTGTTTCTCCATCCCGAGGTCGACCGAGAGTTCGGCATTTCGCATGGACTCTCGGTGGAGACCGTGTCAAAGGCTTTGGAAGACCACCCGGACGCCCGGGCGCTCGTGGTCATTAACCCCACGTATTTCGGGATTGCGGCCGACCTGGAGCGCATTGTCGAAGTTGCACACAGCGTCGGCGTGCCTGTCCTCGTCGACGAGGCGCACGGCGTCCACATCGGTTTCCACCCCGAGCTCCCGCTCTCCGCGATGCAGGCGGGGGCCGACATGGCCGCCACAAGCGTGCACAAGCTCGGCGGTTCCATGACGGGATCGAGCGTGCTCAACGTGCGCGAGGGCATGATTGATCCGCGCCACGTGCAGGTGGTCCTGAGCATGCTCACCACCACGTCGACATCGTATCTTCTGCTCGCGTCCCTGGACGTGGCGCGCAAGGAGCTCGCCATTCACGGGCGGGAGCGGCTGGACTACGCCATCGCCCTCGCCAACAGGGCGCGTCGGTCCATCCAAGCCATTCCCGGGCTGCGGTGCCTCGATGAACGCCAGCTCGTCTCGAGTGCCACCTACGCGCTCGATCCGACCAAACTCACCATCTCGGTGCGCGATCTCGGCCTCACGGGGTACGACGTGGAGCGGATTCTGCGCGAGGAGTACAATATTGAGGTCGAACTGAGCGACTTGTACAACATCCTCTGTATCATCTCTTGGGGCGATACAGAAGAAGATATCGAAGCGCTCGTCGAGGCACTCGAGGCCATCGCCAGTCACTACGGCCAGGGTGCGGCTCGGGAGCATCAACCCGTCACATTGCCTTCCATGCCCGAGCTGAAGATGACGCCTCGCTCCGCGTTCTACGCGCCGACGGAGGTCGTGCCGCTCCAGAAGGCCGTGGGCCGGACCATGGCGGAGATGGTCATGGTATATCCCCCGGGCATTCCCATCCTCTTGCCTGGGGAAGTCATCACGCAGGATAATATCGACTATATCGAAGCCAATCTGCGGGCCGGGTTGCCTGTGCAGGGCCCGGACGATCCGGAGATTCGGATGATCAAGGTCGTTCGCGAGTAAACCTTGCGATCGAGTGAGGAGGATTTGAGATGGCGCTTGAAGTTGGCGTGAAGGCGCCCGAGTTTTCGGCGGAATCCGACGCGGGCGATGTGGTCAAGTTGTCGGACCTGCGTGGAAAGGTCGTCGTGCTGTATTTCTACCCCAAAGACGACACGCCCGGCTGCACCCAGGAAGCTTGTGCGTTTCGCGACCTTAAGTCGCGGTTTGAGGAAGCCGGCGCCGTCATCTACGGGGTGTCCCGCGACGACGTGAAGTCGCACGTGAAGTTCCGGGACAAGCACGGTCTCAACTTCCCCCTGCTTTCGGACCCCGAGGGAGCGGTCTGCCAGGCGTACGACGTGCTGAAGGAAAAGAACATGTATGGCCGCAAAACCATCGGCATCGAGCGGACGACGTACGTGATCGATCGCGACGGCACCATCGCGGCCGTGTTTCCGAAGGTGAAAGTCGATGGGCACGCCGACGAGGTGCTCGCCAAGGTTCGGGAAATTGCGGGCTGAAACCAGACGCGACACGGCGTATAATAGAAGCTGGAAAGGGAGGCGATGACGATGATCACGCTGACCGAGCAGGCGGCAGAGCGCGTGCGCGCCCTTCTCGCCGCGCAGGAGGCCGGTGAGGACGCGCTTCGCATCTACACCAAGCCAGGCGGTTGCACGGGTTTCACGTACGGGCTCGCTCTCGACAACGAGAAGCCGGGCGACGTGGTGAGCGTGCAACACGGCGTCAAGCTCGTCTGCGACCCCGAGAGCCTCGAGCTCATCGATGGCTCCGAAATTGACTATGTGGACGATCTCACGGGCCAGGGTTTCAAAATCAATAACCCGAATGCCACGCAGATGTGCGGGTGCGGTTCCAGCTTTAGGACCGCGACGCACGCGGGGCAGCCGGGATCGTGCAATTGAATGGGGACGGGCCGGCCGAATCTGCGTTTCGGTCGGCCCGTTGCCGTATCGGCCGACGTTTGGAGGGCGCCACGTGTTCGAGAAAGTCCTGAAAGACCCCGTTCACGACGAGATTCTGTTCGATGACCCGCTTCTCTGGGCCTTGGTCAATGTGCCCGCGTTTCAGCGCCTGCGGCGCATTCGCCAGCTCGGCACCTCGTTTCTCACGTTCCACGGAGCGGAGCACTCGCGCTTCGCCCATTCGCTAGGGGCGTATGAGACCATGCGGCGCGTGCTCCACCACCTGCAGCGCGACTCCGGTTGGCCGACGGATCACCGCGAAATCCGGCTCGCCTTGGCAGCCGCCCTGTTGCACGACATCGGGCATGGGCCCTTCTCGCACACGTTTGAGTCGGTTCTTGGCGTGCAGCACGAAGAGTGGACGTACCGCATCATCCTGGAGGATGAGCAGCTTCGCGCCGTGCTGGACGGCGTGGACGACCAGTTTGCGCTCGATCTCGTCCGCATCCTTCGCCGCGAGAACGCCTATCCCGCGGTCGAGTCACTGATCTCGAGCCAGCTCGACGTCGATCGCATGGACTATATGCTGCGGGACGCCGAAGCGACGGGGGTGTCGTACGGGCTGTTTGAGCTCGCGCGGCTTGTCCGGTCCCTGACCTACTGGGACGGGCAAATCTACGTCAAGCGGCAGAATCTTCACACCGTCGAACAGTACCTCCTGGCGCGATACTTTATGTACGTCCAGGTGTACCTGCACCCCGTGACCGTCGGCAGCGATGTCCTGGTGGAAAACATTTTGGTCCGAGCGAAGGACCTCATTGCGCAGGGCGAGCCTATCGACATGCCTGAGCCCCTTCGGCGGGTGTTGCAAGGCGACATGGCGGACGTGTCGTGGTACATTCGGCTGGACGAGTCCGTCCTTTTGTACGCGTTTCACACCTTCGCCGAGCACGCCGATCCCATTCTGCGCGACCTCGCCGAGCGCTTCCTCCACCGGCGCCTGTTCGCGCCTGTGGTTCGCCAGGGATCGACGCCGATTGACGATCTCGCCTTCCTGCGCACCACGGCGAAGGCCATGGGGTTCCACCCCGACTACTACGTCTCGCTGCGCGCCTGCAAGATCCCTGGGTATGACGTGATCGGCCAGGGCCTGCTCCTGCGCGACGCGAGCGGACGCGTCGAGGACCTCAGCCAGGCTTCCAAGTTGATTCGCACGCTCGTGCCCAGCCGGGAAGAGCGGCTCTTCTTGCCGAAGGAAATGCTCGATCCCGAGCATCCGCTGTCCGCGCGCGTCCGATCCATCGCCTATTCGGCGTCCTGACGGGACCGCCTCCGCAGCCAGAACCAGGCGACGGCCGCGACGAGAATGGCTGCGCCGACGTAGGTGAAGGGCTTGACGTGATCGGCAAGAATCTGCCAGTTCCGGTTCAGCTGGTAGCCGCCATAGACCAGCGCGAGGTTCCACACGAGCGAGCCGAACAGGCTGAAGACGATGAACCGAGCAAGCGACATGCGGGCAAATCCCGCGGGCAGGGACACGAACGTGCGCACGGCGGGAATCATCCGGCCGAAAAACACCGTCGCTTCGCCGAATCGGCCGAACCAACGTTCCGCTCGGTCGAGGTGCCTGGCGCTCAAACCCACGTAGCGACCGTAGCGCAACACGAACGCGCGGCCCGCGTAGCTTCCGATGGCGTAGGCAATGAGGCTGCCGACGAGGTTGGCCACCGTCGCCACGATCACGGCGGGCCAAAAGCCGATGAGGTGGCGCGAGGCGAGGAACCCTGCGAGAGGCATCACGACCTCGGAAGGAATGGGAATGCAGCAGCTTTCGAGGGCCATCAGCAGGAAAATGCCGAGGAGGCCGTGGTGAATCACCAAGGCAGTCAGGTGCGACACAGTCATCCTCCGTTCTTTCATCGCTCATAGCAGAACCTGTACCTCATGGTACATGGTTTCCGACACAACTCAAGGACGAAAGACGGCGCGTTTGAGTTCAGCGAGGCTTGTCCGCGCGCAGAACGGATCATCCGTTCTGCGCAGCGTGTCCTAACCGTGCGAGCGCTTCGCGCATGGGCATTCCCTCGCGAATGCCGAGCGCTTCCGCGGCCTGGGTCTGGCTCTCCACGCGAGCCTCCAGCAGTTGCTCGAGCGTCCGCACCCCCGTCGCGCGCATCGCGATCACGTTTCGTTCCGCAAGTTTCGTTCGAAGCAGATGAACGTCCAGGGCGCCGCACATCGCGTATCCGACGGCGTTTGTGACGACGAGAAGCGTCGTTTTCGGCAAGTCGACCTGCACAAAGGTGAACGGATACCCTTCGACCCAAATCGGCTCCACGCGCACCATTCCGGTCTCTCCCTTCTTCACTCCTCTGCATCGTATGAGCCGAAACTGCCAAGGGTGCGCTCCCCTTGTCCAATCGAGGTTGTGGTATGATGATTGGCGGTGTGACATCAGGCGCAGAAAGGGGAACCATCCATGCATCCACACGTCGAAGTGCTGCGCGAACTCTGCGACGCACACGGGATCTCTGGCTATGAATCGGGCGTGCGCAAGCTGTTCGAGGAACGCCTCCGGCCGCTTTCCGAGGAGATTTTGCGCGATCGGACGGGTGGCGTCGTTGGGCGCAAAACGGGCGATCCAAACGGCCCCAAGGTGCTCGTCGCGGGCCACCTTGATGAAATCGGATTCATGGTGACGCACATCACCTCCGAGGGCTTCCTCAAGTTTCAGCCCATCGGCGGATGGTGGTCGCAGGTGGTGCTTGCGCAGCGGGTGATTGTCCAGACGCGCAAAGGGCCGCTTCTCGGGGTGACGGGCTCGAAGCCGCCGCACATCCTGTCGGCGGACGAGAGGAAGAAGGTCGTGGAGCTCAAGGACGTGTTTGTCGACATCGGGGCCACCAGCAAGGAACACGCCGAAGAGATGGGTGTGCGCCCCGGAGACGCCATCGTCCCGTATTCTCCCTTTACGCAGATGGGCAATCCCAAAATGTACGTATCCAAGGCCCTCGACAACCGTTTGGGCTCCGCGACGGCGCTCTGCGTCTTGAAGGAACTCCAGGGTGCGGCGCACCCCAACATCGTGTTCGCCGGAGCCACGGCTCAGGAAGAGGTCGGCCTGCGCGGCGCGAAGACGCTTGTCCATCTCGTCGATCCCGACATCGCCATTTCCGTGGACGTCGGCGTCGCTGGCGACGTGCCCGGAATCGACGCGGGGGAGCGTCAGCACCTTGGCGATGCGGGGAAGGGACCTCTCCTTATGATCTACGACCACTCGATGATCCCGAACAATCGCTTCCGGGACTTCGTGCTCGACATCGCGGCATCGGAAAACATTCCCGTGCAGTTGAGCAGTCTGGCCGGCGGCGGGACCGACGCAGGCTCGTTCCACCTGCACGGCATCGGCGTGCCGAGCGTCAACATCGGCTTCGCGACGCGCTACATCCACAGCCACAACGGCGTCGTGCACGAAGACGATTATCTGCAGGCCATCCAGCTCGTCACCGCGATGGTGAAGGCGCTGGACAGGGATATGGTCAGCGAAATTCAAGCGTGGTAAAGTGAAGAGTGGACAGTTTGCGAGGCGCCGGTGATCGGCGCCTCGACGCTCGAGGAGGCCCCTGAATGCCCGATCTTCTGCATTTTTTGCAGGGCTTGTGGGGAAATACCGCGCTGATGGCGGCGCTCACCGCTATCGTGGTGACCCAGATCTTGAAAGTTCCCATTCACTTCGTCGCGACGCGGGCCTGGGACTGGAGCCGCGTGTTCGGCGCAGGCGGCATGCCGAGCTCCCACTCGGCCGGCGTCGTCGCACTTGCGAGCGCGCTGTGGTTCGTCGTTGGCCCGACTTCTCCGATTTTCGCCGTCGCGGTGGTCTTCGCCGCGATCGTCATGTACGATGCAGGCGGCATTCGGCGCCATGCGGGTGAGCACGCCGTTTTGCTCAATCGCATCGCGATGGAGTTTTCACAGCGTTCGGAGTCGGCCGTCTCGGGACAGCCGGAAGGTGAGCGGCTCAAAGAAATTCTGGGACACGAGCCGGCAGAAATCATTGTGGGTGGCCTGATCGGCCTCGTGATCGGGATCGCGTTTGGCAGGTGGTGGTGACGTGCAGGGCGAGTGGTTTACGCCGGCAAAGCATTTGACGTTCGATTGTGCCCTGCGTGACCCGGAACCGCACTCCGTGCTCGTGTTTGCGAGGCTCTTCGACGGCTGCCTCTGGGTATGTCACCGCGCAAGGGGATGGGAATTGCCGGGGGGCAAGGTGGAACGGGGCGAGGCGCCTGACGAGGCAGCCTCGCGAGAAGTGTTTGAGGAGTCGGGCGCGCTTGTCGACGGCCTCACCTGGATTGCGCAGTACGCCATCGTCCTGCGCGACGGGCGCGAGGTGAGCAAGTGGGTGTACGTCGCCGACGTGATCGACGTGAAGGCCCGGCCACGAACCTCGGAGACGACCGCCGTGCGGCTCGTGCCGTGGGCGATCGGGCGTCAAGCCTTTGCTGAAGATGAACAAAGCCCCATTGTGAAAGATGACGTGTTTGCGACGCTGTTCGCGCGAGTGGCCTCGCTCTGTCAAGGGAGATGAGACGGTGTTTCTCACGAAGGATCATAAGCGGCAAATCGAGGATTGGCTCGGGGCGCTCCAGGAGAGGGCGGCCTTTCTCCAGCGACTCGCCGAGCGGCAGGATGCCTGGGAGCATGAATTCTCCTTGCGGCTCGCCGCCGAGCGCGCGCTGTGGACCAGTGTGGAATACGTCACCGACATCGCGTCGCTCATCATCGACGCGCTCGTCATGCGCGATCCCGGCGGCTACGCCGACATCGTCAAAGTCCTCGTCGAGGAACAGGTCCTCGACGCTTCGTGGTTCGGCGCGTTCACCGGCGCCATCGACTTCCGGTCCCGCCTTCTGCGCGATCACGCCCGCATCACCTCACTGGACGTGCGCGAGGCGGTATCGCGGTATGCGAATCTGTTCAACCCCTTCATTGTGCAGATTCGCGAGTTTTTACGAAGCAACTAGACGTCGTCGAGATCGTCCGGGATATAGACGGTCACCCGGCAGTTGCGCTTCACCCCAAACTGCAAGGCATGTTTTCGCGACGGCATGAGCACGTCGATGTGATGCCCTCGAATCGCACCTCCCGTGTCCTCCGCGATTCGCCAGCCCACGCCTTCGATGTACAGCAGGCTGCCATACGGAATGACCGCCGGATCGACCGCGACCGTGCGCCCGATCACGGCGGGCCGCCCGGTGCTCGTCACGCCAAAGCCTGGGTCACCCGGATCTTTGCCGGTTGAGAACCGATCCAGATTGTACGCCGTGACGAGAAACGTATCCGTGACCTTGCGGCACCGGCGCACGTCATAACTCCGCCCGAACACCGTGATGGCCTTCGGCTCGGCCCGCCAAGACGTGGATTCGCTGTGCGTCACGGCGCGAACGTGACGCTCTACTGGCGTTCCCCGCGCCGGAGCGGCGTTTGAGCACCAAGAAGCGGCCGCACAGACCAGTGTGAGGCACATACCTATGCATCGGGAACTGTTCATGGTTGTAACATGTGCGCGGAAGAGAAAATTATGCAAAGGAAGTGGGGGGCAAGAAAAGTTAGTCCACGAACCTGCCCGGCCAGCTCCGCTTGGTCGCCTGGCCGGGCGGTAGGGCGTGATCAGGTGTACATCTGTCGAACGGCAGACAAATGGCGATACCAGTACGATCCCGGCCGAACACTGAGGAAGCCGACGCGTCCCAGCCCGCCGCCACACTGAATCATCTCGCCGTTGCCGGCGTAGATGCCCACGTGTTCACCGTCATTGAAGATGAGCAAATCGCCGGGCTTGAGATCGCTAAACGGCACGCGCCAGCCGACCTCGAGATACTGCAGGCGCGATGACGTCGTGAACTTGTACCCGAGTGCATGGTGATACACGTATTCGACGAAGTTGGAGCAGTCAAAGCCGTACTGGCCCCGATCTTCGTTGTGACCCCAGATGTAGGGTGTGCCAATTTTGCTTTCGGCAACTTCGAGCACAGCCTGGGTCTTTTGCTGGTAGGACGCGGATTCCGAAGCAATGGGTTGGATGTAGGGGTCGAGGTGCACCCCTGGAGGCAGCGCGGTCTGCGCGAATGCGGTGCAGCCACCCGCGGTCAACGTGGCGATGGTCGCGGCGGTCGCGGCAACAGCTCCGAGAGACATTCGTTTAGGCAGCATGCTTCTCCTCCTGTAGCCTCCGAGGTTAGTTGACGGGTTCGGGTGGAAGAGTCCCCCTATGCGCCGTATGCGCAATTCACCCCTGGGCCTGGTGGGCCCGACGCTCCCCCGTACCTGCTCTCCGCAGGATTCGGCGTGATGTTGGTGGAATTGGTGCACTGAAAGCGTAACAGGAAGCGCAAGCTCATTCACTACAAGAATGATGGTTGTCCCGGTGATGAACTGGATCGAGAGGAATTCAAGCAGTTGATTTCGAGGATTCGCGGGCCCATTTCATCGTTTCTATAAAGGAAAAATAAGAAATCCAACGACGTGGAGCCGAGAGGCACGGATGCGGGACCCTGGCTGGGTGCCTCTGAGTTTCAGGACAATGCCGCATGGGAATCCGCCCAGGCTTTCGCGGGTCAGCGTCCGAAGGGGCAGATGGCGTAGCTGTCGATGCGGAAATGAAAAGCGCCCCGGTCATGCCGGGGCGCGGCGGCTCTGAGTGGTTGTTCAGGCACGCCTTCTTACGCGTTGGTTCCTGTGGACGTCGAGGTCGGCTGTGCGCCAGGCATGTGGGCGCCCGACGGCCGCGGTAGCGTCCCATTCACCCAGTCAGAAATCCAAGTGTCGAGGTGCGATTCCAAGGTCTGGGCCCGTGATGATGTGATCTTCCCGTCCGCGACGGCTTTCTGCACGTCTTGTTCAGCGGCTTGCTCCAAGTCTGAAACAAGCGTGGAGGTCGAAACGCCCTGAGATGCAGCCAATTCGGCCAACGTCTTTCCATCCCGGAGGTCCTGGATGAGCGTCGACGTCGAGAGGTTTAAATCTTTTGCAGCCACTGACAACAGGTCGCGGCGCGCGAAGTCCCAGCCCCTCGGGCGTACCTTGTCCCAGCCCTTCGGCACTTCACCCTTGACGAACGCTTGAATTGCCGTGTCCAACCGCGACTCCAACCGAGACGCCTGCTGTGCGGTAAGCGAACCTTGAGCGACATCCGCCTGTACGTCCGAAGCCAATTTGTTCTCGAGGTCCGACGTCAGCGTCGACGTCGACACGCCTTGTGCCGACGCGATCTCGGCGAGTGTCTTCCCACTCCGCAACTGTTCCCGAAGTTGTGCCGGCGTCAGCTTCAGATCTTGTGCGGCTGTGGAGAAGAGATCTTTGCGGAGTTCCAGCAAAAGTTTGCGATGCGCGTCCGGTCTCTCGTGCTGCGCCTCACCAGACGATGTCTGAGAGGCCTGGTCGACAGCGGCAAACGCCACCCCACCGCAAGCGAGAAACGTGGAGACGAGGGCCACCGAACCTACCAAGGTCTTGGTCTGTGGAATCCGTGCCAAGTTGACCACCTCCGTACCGAAGTTGGATTGAACCGGTACGTCGATAGCCTAACAAACGAGCCTTGAAAAGCCCTTGAACCCATGAGCCTCGGGAGCGAACCCGAATGGTGTCCACATTCGTCCAGCTTAACTGACCCACCACGGGTCCCGAACGCACGATTGGAGCACGAGCTCCAGCTGTTGGGACGAGACGCGGTAAGCGACGTTCTTTTTGCGCTTGTGCCGAACCAATTGAACCATACCGTCCCCGTAAAGATACGCGGTGAACTCAAACATGCGCTTGCCTTCTTTGACACGGATGAAAATCGGATTATAGTTGAGTTCAGGGACCAAGCCCCGTTCGAACAAAAAATCCGCCTGGTTAAACGCATTGAGAAATCGGTCGCGATCCCGTCCGCGAAGCTCCGTTCCGTACACATTCACCGATGTGACCCGGGAAGTGTCGAACGTCGGGTGGACGGAGAGCGATGAAACAAGTCGATTCACCCATATGCTGGGTGGCGTGAGCACAAAGGCTAAGATGGGGAACACGACGGCGGCAGCGTAGACAATCCAGTGCGGAATGGATGGCAACCCGGATCTCCCCTTGTTGAATACTCGCCTTGAGGATATTATAGCGCTCGGGGCGCGGCCATTTGTATTCAATTTGCGGGGAGGCTCGCTCGCCTTTGTGACGTTTTCCGGAGATTTTCATAGGTCAAGAGAGTTGACATCTTGGCTGGAATCATTGTAGAGTATAGCTGCGTTTTCTGTGATGGATATGCGGAAGTAGCTCAGGGGTAGAGCATCGCCTTGCCAAGGCGAGGGCCGCGGGTTCGAATCCCGTCTTCCGCTCCAGCGGGAGGGGAGGGCATACCTCTCCTCCGTCGTTGTATCTGTGGAGAGGTGGGCGAGTGGTTGAAGTCAGCGGTCTTGAAAACCGCCGTGTCCGCAAGGGCACCGTGGGTTCGAATCCCACCCTCTCCGCCAATGCTTCCTGAAATGGCGAGGGCTTTGAGCCCTCGCCATTTTTGCTTCATGCAGCTCTCTAGCTTCTACCCATCGCTCTTTCCATCGCTCTTTGCGAGTTTGGGGTGGACGAAAATGAGGTCACTATACGGAGTGTCTGCCTGATCGAATCTGTAGGCTACCGAGGCAAGCGTCGCATCCGAAACTGCCCCGTCGGCTCCCCGGCGGGGTGGTTCGTCATGAACAAGTCTGAGACAGCGTGGAGGGCAATGCAAGGTGGGCGGGATTTGAAGCTCACGCGCGGCAACGTGGGGATGATAGGACTCAAAGCGATATCGAAGGATGGATATCCAGCCATTCGTCATCGGAAATCGGGCGCCTCGAATCAGATGAGATGTGCTTGGTGGGAAATGGATAGGTACACCGAGATGTTCGATACATATGTACGCCTTATGGAGAATAGTGAAGTTGTTGGTCTTGAATTTCGAGCGGGTAACAATGCGACTTCATTTTTAAGCCAGTGACGTAAAAAATGACTTGAAATCGCCAGGTTCACCGAAGTAGAGAGCCATAGCAATCAAGCATGTGGCCCTTCCCACAATGGAAGGATGCCTTTCCGAGCCCAAAATTTCAATTATTCTGTGTCTACCCTCTCCACTTCAACCTCCACTTCAACCACGTGTCGCACATCCGGCATATGAGTTGTGTCCGATATCATGTGTAAACCGCCATGCCCGGTTGAGCACAACAGGCGGATGAAAATTGGCGGGCCTCTATTTTCTCATCAAAAAGAGTTCCTGCCGAAAACATAAAGAGCCATTCGGGCCCTCTTCGGTAGAATGTGAGTTGGACAAAAATCACACATCTCAAGGAGGGTTCCCCAATGGCTCAATACCAGATTACCGTGGACGACGCGATTTTGGAAGGTTGAAGAGCAGTTGAAGGCCGCACCCTACGAGCGTACATAGAAGCAAAGGGGTTACCGCAATGGCGCCGTCACGCGCGCTCACCACACGGGTGGGACGGCTCGTGTTACGTGTGCCGAGGGTTCGAAATGGCGAATTCTCAACCCAGCTTTTTGCTCGGTATCAGCGTAGCGAGCAAGCCTTCCTCCTCGCCTGGATGGAGATGGTGGTGAACGGCGTGTCCACCCGAGATGTGGCCAAAGTCACGGAGCAGTTGTGTGGCACGTCCTTTTCGAAATTGACGGTTTCGGACCTGTGCAAACGCCTTGATCTATCGTCCAAGCGTGGAACCACCGAAGCCTCGCCGAGCACCGCTATCCATTTCTGCTCGTCGATGCTCTGGTCCTCCGGATTCGGGAAGACGGACGCATTCGTTCACGAGCGGCCTTGATCGCCGTGGGTGTGAATGACGAGGGATATCGTGAGATTCTTGGGCTGATGCTTGGGAATAGCGAATCAGAATCGAGTTGGCGGGAATTTTTCGCTTGGCTGAAGCAACGCGGTTTGAGCGGTGTCGACATCGTTGTGTCCGACAGTCACAGCGGACTCGTCAAGGCACTTCAGACCGAATTTCAGGGCTGCACGTGGCAACGGTGCCAGACCCACTTCATGCGCAATCTCTTGGACGCCACACCCAAGGCGGTGCAGGAGGAGGTCTACCAACAGGTTCGCGCGGTCCTGGATGCGCCTGACCTGAAGACTGCACGGTTGCTCAAAGATGCGTTTGTCGAGGCCTACGCAGAGAAGGCACCGAAGGCGGTGCAGGTGTTGGAGAATGGGTTTGATGATGTAACCGCCGTTTTGGTCCTACCTGAGCGATATCGGCGGCGCTTACGCACCACCAACGATGTCGAACGGCTCAACGAAGAAATTCGGCGTCGCGAGCGCGTCATTCGGATCTTTCCCAACCGGGAATCGGCAATCCGGCTGCTGGGGCGTTACTGATGGAAATTGATGAAGAATGGACGACAGGGCGGAAATATCTCAACATGGACGAGTATGAGGCATGAAAGAAGGCGCAACAGGCCTGGAGAGAATCAGTTCAGGCTTGTGCAGCAACGGCCTAAGTGCTCACCGCTCCATTCGCCGAAGAGGGCAATTTTGATGAGAAAATAGGAGCTGGGATGAGAGCGCTTCGTCGTTTGTGACTGGTTTTTGGGCAATAGGATGCCCGGGGACATGACATCATCCAATTTGAGGGATTATGCCGTGGTTCCCTCAGGAGTTGTGATCGTGTAGCCTTGTTTTTGAAGACGCCGAATCATCCACTCTTCCGTGGACACGGTCTTACGCTTCTCAAAGTAATCGTAGCCAAGGTCCTTGTACGATTCACCTGTCTTGAGTATGTGGTACGCAATGACGAGGATCTTGTGTGCCACAACAATGGCCGCTCGTTTTTTCCTTTTCGTCCTGAAATCAACCAGAACTTTGCGCTTAGAAACGTGCGCGTCCTCGCCGCAGCCCATGCGGCTTCGACGAGTGCAGTTTTGAGACTTTGATTCCCAGCCGTGATACTCACTCGTTTCTTTTTCCCAGCACTCTCATGGTTCCCGGGACTGATCCCCGCCCACGATGAAAGGTGAAGCTCTGAAGGAAACACGGACATGTCGACGCCGATTTCAGCGAGAATCACTTTCGCCACTTGGGCTCCGACGCCTGGAATGGTCTCTAAAAGCTCTTGTTCTTTTTGATAGGGAGCAAAGTACTGCTCCATCTCGGCTTCCAAATCCGCAATGCTCCTCTCGAGAAACTCGAGATGCTCGAGAGAGCGCTGAATCATTCTGCGGTGATGCATGGTGACTCGGCCGTTTAGAGCTTGGATGAGCTCGGGGATTTTGGCCCGTAACCGTCCCTTGGCCAGTTCCGCGAGCTGTTCAGGCACGATGACTTCACCATTCACCAATGCATGGAGCATCAGACGACCCGACTTGCCAAATACGTCACTCATGAAGGTGGAAATCTTGATATTCGCGTCTTCAAGGACCTTGAGGATTCGATTACGTTCCGATGTTTGGTATCCCTTCAGCTTCCGTTGGTATCGAGTCAAGTCCCGTAGTTCTCGAATTTCACGCGGAGCCACAAAACTTGGGGATACCAATCCGCAGCGATGGAGCTCGGCAATCCATTGTGCGTCCCTCTTATCGGTCTTCCGTCCAGGAAGATTCTTGATGTGCGCCGCGTTGGCTAAGGTAATCTGACAAGTCGACTCCAACACGTTGAACACAGGTTTCCAGTATGAACCGGTGCTCTCCATAGCAACTTCGGTACAGCCAAGCTCGGCAAGCCAATCTGAAAGTTGGAGTAAGCCAGATAACACAGTCGAGAATTCTCGGATTAACATCTGTGGTTTCTCATCCAGGGGCCCTTTGAGCACGCAGGCGACGACATGGGCTTGGTGGACGTCCAAGCCTGCACAGCACTCACGAATGGCGTCCAAGATCCTCATCCTTTCCAAGCAGGGCACAACCGCCTGATTCAAGGAAATTTGATGGACGTGCTCGTAGCACATTCCTTTGTACTCAAAGGCGGCTGTGGCTAGTTTACACAGCGGGGTCGATCCCCCAAAAAATCAATAGCCTTTCTGTCCTGCTTGATGGGATCGTGCACCTTGAACGCCGCGAAGTAAACACGAGCATCGATATTTTCATGTTCCTCTTGTGCCCAACCGGGCATGGCGGTTTACACACAATCTCGGACTTGACCTAGTCGAGGGGTTTACACACAATCTCGGACTTGACCTAGTCGAGGGGTTTGCAGAATGACTTCTGCACGCGAATTGAACACTTATGTAGCGTTTCCTGACAACCAGACGAGTCGCTATAAACAGTAAGATAGATGTTAGAAATTGAATCTGCAAAAGCCTCAGTTAAATGCTTGTTGCTCGCGTATGCTGTCCAGCATAGATTTTAACTCATCCACCTGCGTTTGATTCGAACATTTGACTATGAGTATATAGAGAGCGTTAAACTTAATCCTAACAATGTTGTGTTTTTTATACTCAATAACTTTTATTCTCGATGTGACATCAAACCGAGCTTTTCGAATATAAAATCTCGACATAGAAATCTCGATATCTATCGTCTTGGAATAGAAATAAAGAAATAAAATACTAAAGAAAGACATGGATACGGAGTAATAAAACAAAAAACCAAAATTTCTCTCTCTTATTGAATCTATAGCAACAAATACAGAACTAGCACAGATTGATAAATATAAAAATTTTATTCTCCATGCTTGTAAGCCCACAATCCCACCACCAAGAATATTTGTTATAAAACGTACGAAGCCGACACTAACCTCATCTTCACTAGCGTTCATCGAGCATAGAGTCGGAGCTATTTAGCGCCGGCTCAATAACATTTTCCATCAAGTAAAAAACCAGCAACAGTACTTATCGCACCGCCCTAATAGCCATCGTTGCGCCTGACCTATAAAGCGCAAGCTGGCGCGGCTTTCGCACACCATTGCGTGACTGCTTGGCGCAGTGATGAGATCCCCTACGACAACTTGACACGCACTGACAGACGAAATAACCTGACAAATGTAAACCGGTGTGTTTCTGTTTGTCAAGGATAGAGAGGGTTTAGAATGAGATATTCAAAAACCTGGGTGAATGTGCTATATATTCTTGTCTTTACGTGTGTATTTTCTTTGTTAGACGGGTGTTTAGGGTTTATGATGCAGCGTACCTATATCAATAACCCTGCTTACTTGTTATTTTACGCATTTACAATGATTGTTGCTTTCTTTGTGAGTTTTGTATCTAATTTATGGGTGTCAGCTTGTTTGTTGTATGGGAGGCATGAAATTAAAAGTTGGCTATATTCGTTAAGGAAATTGATTTTTCCGTTTATTTGTGCCTGCTCGGTTGTTTTTATCTTCAGTATACTACTGTTCCAAATCGAATTACACTTGTTTAGTTCAATATGGAAAATAGTAGTTTATGCGATCGTTTTTATCATTTTTTCGATTTCGTTGTCGTTTTTTGGATTGCAATTCTCCTGTGTTGTATTTGATACTAAGGACGGACATAGGTCCTCATTTGCTCGAGCCATTTCGATTATGAGAAACGCCCCTGTTAAAGCAACATGCATGTCTATGGTTATTATAGGAATAATTGGTTGGGTATCTTTTTTAGCAAACCGCGTTACGCATAATGGCATAAACTACACCATTGATGATACGACACTCCTTTTGTTTGGCCCCCTTTGGATGCTGGGTTTCGCCAAAATTTATAAAGATCCTTCCTCGATAGACACTTCTTGGTCGAACGAGGCTCCGAGACCACGGTGACGGGTCAAGCTCGAGATTGTGTGTAAACCGCCATGCCCAGTTGGGCACAAGCGGCGGATGAAAAATGGCGGGCCTCTATTTTCGCATCAAACTCGATTTTGAAGAGATTACCTTGCAGAGGCTCGTGAGTGGTGTGCGTGGAGCCGGTAGTGTCCCGTCAAATGGTGGAATTTGACTGTGCGTATCTCATGTGTGACATGGTCGGCTTTGACCCTTGGCAACCTTATCGACCGCCTTCACACTTCGTCAAGGGACGCTTCGCTCGCCCCTCGGGCGCCCTTGACGGAGCGCTCGTTGGTCGATTCTAAGTCGTTAGGGCCAAAGCCTCGATGTGCGTGGGTTAGCACCGCCTCGCCTTATGTGTCTATTTGTGTAACAGGGTTGCCGCTGCGAGCTGGGGCTTGTTCGGTTTGAGCTTGGCGATCGACTCCAAGGTGAAGTACCGCCGTGCCACGAGCCACTCTTCGTGTTGCTCCTGCAAAATCGCGCCTGCCAGTCGCAACACCGCGTACCGGTTGGGGAAGATGCCCACGACGTCCATCCGCCTCCGCATCTCCCAATTCAGGCGCTCCAGCGGATGGGTCGAGCAGATCTGTCGCCAGTGCTCGAAAGGCAACGTCATGAACGCCAACACATCGTCTTCCGCATCGGTATCCATCGCTTTCGGGAATCTCCCCTTCAGCTTAGTTTTCCTTCACCAGAGGACAAAAGAGGATAAAATTATACAAACGTAACTCGCATCGTTAGTTGGGGAGGTGTATACGTGAGGTCTAAAGCCGCTCAACAGATGTACAGGATTTATCTGACTACGATGGCGGGAACAATCACAATTTTTGTCTATGCGGCGTTGAATCTTATCCCATGGGTTCACGAACACGTACTCCACTTGATCACATGGATAGGTATGGCATGTCTTGCGAGTTGCATCATCATGGTTTGCATCTTTTTTGCGAGGTTTTGGGTTTTCTATAGAAGGGGTCTCTAGATATGCCATCTTAGTTTTCTTGCGTCCCTTTCCTACATGAGAGCCGACAATCTCACAGGAGGGAGTTTTTCAAGTCCAGCTGCGTACGGTGTGGCCGTGCTCTGCGTTCACCGTCCAGCCTTCGGCGCGGAGCAGGGCTGCCGTGTGCGAAGTTGTTTTTCAGGCGCGTTGGTTTGGATGGGCGAATGCCTAGAGGGCGGAGTGCAGCGTCAGATGAACGGGTGGAGCGGGGGTCTTTGCCGAAAGAGGCGGGATGCCCGAGGATGCTTCCTCAAGACGCTCCGCCAAGGCATTTTGGAACGGCGAGGGCTTTGAGCCCTCGCCATTTCACGCTGATGTAGCCCGGGATACGACGTAACTGCAAGTAAGGAATCAGTTTACTTCAACTGATGCCCCGTTGCCATTTGTACACTTGCACGCGCCAGCCTTAACTCGGAATGTGCTCCTGGATAAACAACCCTATTTCGTTTAGAGCCTCATCCGCCTCGGGAATCGGAAAACTGTGAAACACATGCCACAAATCGTCCCAGACGTGGAGTTTGGCCTGGACGCCGGCGTCTATGAGCTTGTCGTACAGGCGGACCGAGTCGTCAAGCAGGCATTCGTCGCGGCCCACGTGAATGAGGATCGGCGGCAGGTCGGCGAGATCGCCATAGAGCGGAGAGACGAGCGGATGCGTCAATTGATCCCGACTGCAATACAAGAGGGGGGCCTTGCGAATGCCTTCGGGTTCAAGCCAGGGATCATACGGGGCGCGCGACTCCATGGATGGGCCTGTGCCTGCCAAATCCGTCCACGGAGACAGGAGGGCGGCACACGCGGGGAGGGGCTTTCCCGCATCTCGCAGGGAAATCAGCGTCGCCATCGTCAAACCGCCACCTGCAGAGTCGCCGGAAATCGCGATGCGCCCCGGCTCCACACCGAGCGCCAGAAGCGACTCGTACGCCTTCACGGCGTCCTCGACCGCGGCGGGGAACTTGTGCTCCGGGGCCAGCCGATACTCGATCAGAGCGACGCGCGATTTTGACGCTCGGGCCAAACGCCAGGCCAAGCTTCGGTGCGACTCACAACTGCCCATGTAGTAGGCGCCACCGTGCAGGTAGAGCACCACGCGCTTGTCCGACGATTCCGCAACCGTGATCCACTCGCCTGGCACGCCGCCGAACGACGTTCGCTCCACCGCCACGTCCGCGGGTTGCGGAATGGTTCGGCCCATCTGATCCAACCCTGCTCGCTGCGCCTCTAGGCTTAATTCGGCGGGATTCTGCGACGCACGCATCTGTTGCAACATAGCACGAACGGAGAGTGCCTGCGGACTGGGCATCGATAGACCTCCTTGTAAACGCTATCAGTTTGATCGCTAGAATATCACATGATTCAAGTTTTGACGATCCCGGCGTACCAGCGCTGCAACGGCGCTGGCCATCAAGGATTTGGCCGGATCGAACGCCGCAAGGCGCGCCACAACGCGAGGATGGCCGGGCCGGCAAACGCGGCAAACAAGGGCATGAGCGGATAACGGAACCGGTCCCAAGCAGGGAAGAAGAAAAAGAAACAGGTGTAGTACACGATAAACGTCAGGGGAAGGGCAAAGAACCGTCGGTTGTGATGATCCCGCGCCCATGTGTAGCCGATCCCAAAGAGGCTGAGCGCCATGAGCAGCCAATACACCGAGGTGGTGAACGTGTCGATGGCGTGAAGATGAGGTTGGAACTGCGTCGACAGATGAAATGTGTACCAGTTGGCGTTCACATCGTCCTTGTACAGGTCGAAAATTTTGACCCAGCCGTTCAAGAACGTCTTCCAGGGATGATGTAAGATATATGCCTCGGCGAGGTGTTCGCCGAGCTCGTTTTTGACGACTTCGTTTGAGACCTTCACAAGGGGGTTGACATACGGGTTGTAAGACCACCAATAGCCCCCGTTGACGTGCACGCCTTGCCACAGATTCGTTCCGCCATTCGTGGACACGAGGACAAAGTGGTGCATGGTGATTCGGTTTCGAATGGTGACCGGCAAAATGGCGGCGAGCATGAAGAGGCCCACCCAGACGGCGCGGCCGAGCGCCCGCAGAGCGCGAGTCCATAGAGCGGCGCGCCGCGCCTCGGACTCATAGGGTTCGAACGCCCACGCGTACAGAAACAAAAAGGCCGGGAAAGCGAGGGGGATCGGTCGAACATCGCAAGCGAGACCCAGCGACAGCCCAGCGACGGCCAGCCACCGTAGAGAGGCTTCTGCGCGCGATGCTCGTGTGCCGCGCAGGTACAAAAGGAAAAACAGCACGAGCAAAAACGTGAACAGTTCTTCCGATCCCAGGACGCTGTTCCACACGATTTGGCTCGGCAATAGCGTGTAGGCGGCCGACGCCCAGAACGCTGCTCTCCAGTCCCGAAACAACATCCGGGCAAGCGTATAGACAAGACAGACGATACCAGTCGAGAGAAGTGCATTGACCACAAGACCCACCATCACGGAGGGACCCGTCACGCGATAGATGAGGGATAAAAACAGGGGCCAGCCAATGGGCCAGTAGGCAGTAGGGTGTCCCATCCAGTTGTAACCTTGGTTATGCGCCAGCTCGGTTGCCCGGGCGTAATACCATGCAAAATCCGCCTCTTGCTTGGGATGCATGAAGCAAATCCACGTCAACCGAACCACGAGGTTTGCGACGATGAGGAATGTAAGACATAGGCGATCTCGTCGTCCGTCTCCACTGCCGATCATCTGCGCTGCTCCTTTCCAAACAGTTCCCATGCTATCGCAAATCGTGAGAAGTTTCGAGTCCGAACCACGATGATGTGTCGCAAGCCAAGGAGAACAAAAAAGCAAAACAGCGCAGGACACACGATAGAAAATACCTATCCCCGTATTCATTAAAATGGGAATTGCATGGCGGTTCAGAAGGGATGCAAGCGCTATCACTGGGCGTTCGTCCTGGATTTCTTCCGTCATGGAGCCCATTCACGCGCAGAGAGGTGAAGACCAGGTGTCGAGCACAACCGCCGTCAAGTATGCGCAGTGGAACAAGTTGTACATCGCAGGCGAGTGGAGACAGGGCAGCAGTGCCCGCACGGTTGTCGTCCGCAATCCCTATTCCCGCGAAGTCTTAACCGAGTTGCCGCTTGCTTCCGTGGAGGACATTGATGTGGCGTATCGCAGGGCGCAAGAAGCCCAAGCTGCATGGGCTGAAACAAGCGCCTTTGCTCGGGCCGAAGTGATGGAACGCGCAGCCGCATTGCTTGCGCAGCGCAAGGACGAGATCGTGAAGTATCTCGTCGAGGAGACCGGGAGCTCGCAACTCAAGGCAGGTATTGAAGTCGACTCTTCCATTGGCGATATCAAGCTCGCGGCCGAGTATGCCCATCGGATGACTGCGGTCATCCTGCCGTCTGCCATTCCGGGCAAAGAGAACCGCGTGTATCGCACGCCGGTCGGGGTGGTGGGCGCCATCACACCTTGGAACTGGCCGTTTTATCTCAGCATCCGTGTCGTGGCACCCGCCCTCGCGACGGGCAATGCCATTGTACTCAAGGCTGACTCGCAAACCCCCATCACAGGCGGGCTTCTCGTGGCGGACCTTTTCGAACAGGCGGGTCTGCCGCCGGGCCTCCTGAGCGTAGTCGTGGCCGATCTCGACGAAATCGGCGATGCGATGGTGGAGCATCCCGTGCCGCGCGTCATCTCGTTCACGGGATCCACGGCGGCAGGGCGCCACATCGCCGAGGTGGCGGCTCGCTCCCTGCGCAAGGTCGCCCTCGAGCTCGGCGGAAACAACGTGTTCATCGTGCTCGACGACGCGGACGTCGATCGGGCTGTGGCTGCGGCGGCGTTCGGGAAGTACTTGCACCAAGGCCAAATCTGCATCGCCACAAATCGAATGATTGTCCACCGCAAGGTCTACGACGCCTTTGTCGAAAAGTTCAAAGCGGCTACGGAAAAGGTCAAAGTGGGCGATCCCGCGGATCCCGATACTGTAATTTGTCCGTTGATCAACGAACGCCAGGCCAAGCGCATCCTGGGTCTCATCGATGAAAGCCTGAAGCAAGGCGCTCGTCTGGTCCTTGAAGGCAAGCTTGAAGGCCAATTGATGTACCCGTATATCCTCACCGATGTGACGAACGACATGCCTATCGCCAAAAACGAGATCTTTGGGCCAGTGGCCGCCATTCTGCCCGTCGACAGCGAAGAGGAGGCCATTCAAGTGGCCAACGACTCGGACTATGGTCTGTCGGGCGCTGTGTTCACGGGCGATCTCGAGCGGGGCATTCGCGTCGCTCAGCGCATTGTCACGGGGATGATTCACGTGAACGATCAGACGGTGAATGTGGAGTCCAACGTGCCGTTTGGTGGCGAGAAGTCGTCGGGCATTGGGCGGTATTGCGGCGAATGGGGTCTTGAAGAATTCACCACACTAAAGTGGATTTCCGTACAAAAGGAACCGAGAGTGTATCCGTTTTCGTAAACATCCATGTCATAGGCGATCGGCCCGGCAGGGAATGCCGGGCTTATTTCTTTTAATCGGGGGAGCGTGTGGAAGATCTCTTTACGGATGCAGAGACCTTTGCTAGACTGTGGCCATCCAACCGCTCCAACGGAACATTTTGTTACACAAAATGGACTGAAAGAGCGGAACATTAAGAACAACAGAAAAGAAGGAAGGATGGGTATGGGATGGAACAAGGGAAACTGCGGCGTCAGCTCTCACTCCTAGACCTCACCTTTTTGGGGCTTGGCGCCATCATCGGCTCCGGGTGGCTCCTTGGGGCGCTGGGCGGGGCCACACTGGCTGGCCCTGCGGCCTGGATCGCGTGGGTCATTGGCGCTGTGGCTGTGATGCTCATCGGACTCGTGTATGCAGAGCTCGGCGGTGCGCTTCCTCGCGCTGGCGGCATCATTCGTTATCCTGATTACTCTCACGGGCCCTTGGTCGGATATCTCATGGGCTTTGCGGCGTTAATCGCGTACTCCAGTGTAGCCGGCATTGAGGCGGAGGCGATGCGCCAATATGCTCAGCACTGGTGGCCGGCGCTCGGCTGGCAAAACGCCTCAGGTCAAGGCCCGACCGTCCTCGGCTGGTTTGTGCAGGCGGGTCTCCTCGTGGTCTTCTTCCTGATCAACTATTGGAGCGTCAATGTGTTCGGCAAAATCAACTCTATCTGGACTTTTCTTAAGTTTGTCGTTCCGCTGCTGACGGTGATCGTGTTTTTTGGCCATTTTCACGCAGCCAACTTTACGAGCCATGGGTTTGCACCAAGCGGTGTTGCGGGCGTCGAGACGGCCGTCGCAACCGGCGGGATTATCTTCTCGTACCTCGGTTTTCGCCAGGCCATCGACTTTGCGGGAGAGGCCCGCAACCCTCAGCGCAACGTCCCGCTGTCCATCGTGCTGGCCATCAGCATTGCTGCGGCCTTGTATATCTTGTTGCAGGTCGTCTTCATCGGCGCCGTGCCCGCACCGGCCTTGGCCGGCGGTTGGGCAAAACTGAACTACACGGCGCCATTCGCGCAGCTCGCCACCGCGCTCGGCATTGGGTGGATGGGCGTCATTCTCTACGGCGACGCCGTGATTTCACCGAGCGGGACAGGGAACATCTACTTGTCGTCGACGGCCCGAGTCATCTTTGCATGGGCGAAAACCAAGACGTTCTTCCCGCTCTTTGCGCGCGTCTCGCCCAAAACGGGCATCCCGCGCCCCGCGCTCTGGCTGTCCTTTATTCTGGCTATCATGTGGACGCTTCCGTTTCCGACGTGGAGCAAACTGGTGGGCGTCGTGTCCTCCGCGACCGTCCTCACGTACATCATTGGCCCGATCTCGGCCGCCGCGCTGCGGCGCACGGCAGGGGAGTTACACCGTCCGTTCCGCTTGCGCGGGATGAACGTCATCGCGCCGCTCGCGTTCATCGTCGCGACGCTCATCATTTACTGGTCCGGGTTCAGCATTGACGCGTGGCTCATCGGCCTTCAGATTGCCCTGTGGCTCATCTACGTCGTGGCGCTGCGCGGCGTCGTGCCGACCGACCGCGTGCCGTTCGGTCAGCAGGTGAAGTCGTCGCTCTGGCTGGTGGCGTTTTATGCGGCGCTCTGGGTGATGTCGTACCTGGGCGATAAGTCGTTCGGCGGGCGCGGTATCATTCCGGCGCCGTGGGACCAGATCATCGTCGTCGTGGTCGCCATTCTAGCGTATATCTGGGGCGTCGCAAGCGCCCTGCCGGTGGCGCAGTACGAGGAACACGATGATGCGGAGGAGGCCGCCAGCGCCGCCATGCACGTGTGACATGTGATGAAAGGCTTCCTTGTGCGATCGCCGTCCACACTCGGTTCGGCGGATCCCTTGCCAAGATGAGGCACACATCTTGCGGCTGAGATGGGGAAGGATGCGAATCCGAGGAGGTGTGCGACATGGATTTGCGTCGAGCCAAGGAGATCGCGTCTTCGCCCGTGATGGCGCATGTGACGCACGACGGCCATCAGGTGTACATCCAGTCGGTGGACGACGGATCGGGGAAAGCCAGGGTCTACCACCTGAAAAACCCGGATCATCGCTACGAGGTGCACGTCGGCGAACTGACGGAAGAGCACGTGGTTCACTGACCATCCGAAGGAGCGCCGTGGCGTCGGTTGCCGGCGCTCCTTCTCTTGAGAACCGGCCGTTACAGACTGAGACTCCGTTTCACGCGCTCGAGCTCTTCGAGGAGTTCCTGAACCACCGCCAGAGCGGGCATCGGCCTCGCCAAGGGATAGCCCTGCCCGGCCCATAGGGACATGCGCTCCGCATCGTTTTGCTGTTGCGCTTGGCGCCGAATGGGCTGCGTGAGGGTGTTTTGAAGTGGGTAGGGCGGTATTTCGATCTCTTTGGCATCCACCGCGTGATCAAGCGCGTCCATGAACGCGTTGCGAATGCCGCGCGCGAAGCGGCCGGAAAAGCTCCGCGTCAGACGTGTGCCGCGATCGCGCCACGATAGGATGGCGTGCTTGTAGGCGGGGTGCGTGCCGCTTTCCTCGGCGACCAAGAAGCGCGTGCCCATCTGCACAGCGGAGGCGCCGAGTGCAAGCGCAGCGAGGATGCCGCGCCCGTCCATGATCCCGCCGGCGGCCACGACAGGCACGCGGACGCGATCGACGACCTGGGGTACGAGCGCCATCGTGCCGATGAGCCGAGTCTCATCCATCGGCAGGAAGGTTCCGCGGTGGCCGCCTGCCTCGTAACCCTGGGCGACAATGGCGTCGCAGCCCGCCTGCTCGAGCTGCACGGCTTCCTCAGGGGTTGTGGCCGTGCCGATGATCGAGGCGCCCCCTTCCTTCCATCGCGCGATGACCTGCGGGTCGGGGCACCCGAAGGTGAAGCTGATGACGGGCACGCGTTCCTCCAGAATGACCTCCATCTGTGCCTCGAACGACGCGCGTGACGGAAACTCGGGTTGCAAGGCGTCGATCTCGGCCGCAAGGCCGGGTTCGTCCGCCCAGTTGCGTAACCACGCCTTCATAGTGGACACGCTTCTTTGCGGATCGTCGCGAGCAGGCGTCTCTGGGATAAACACATTCACCCCGAAGGGTGCCTCCGTTAGTTTGCGTACCCGGCGGATGGCGTCGCGCGTCTGGTCGGCCGACCAATATCCTGCGCCGAGAAATCCAAGGCCGCCGGCACGGCTGACGGTTGCGACGAGTTCGGGCGTCGACGGACCGCCGGCCATCGGTGCGGCGAAGATGGGGTGGCGGACGCCGAGTTTGGCGAGCCAGCTGTTTTGATTGTCCATTCACAACCCCTCCCATGGCGTGTCGCGAACCGAGCGAGATGCGCGCGATCGTCTGTAAATCCCAGTGTATACCTGGCGAGCGTTCGGGGCAAAATGACGTACACAGGAGGTTGATGTGCCGCGAGAACGAACGCATGAGCGTGGTCTGGTGGCGTGTCAACAGCCTTTGCGAGAGGGGCGGCCCATGGGTCGCTCCTCTCGTTTGCATGGGTGAGCCGTGCCATCGGACGTCCGCGAGAGAGGATACGTGCCGACCTCGGCCGCGCAGGCTCCATGCCGGGATCGCAAAGTCTTGCAAGATTATCTACTTGTCGAATAGTTCTGCCTGTTCTATGATGGTGGCGATCCGCCCCGCAGGTGGAACTTCTACAGAAGACAAGGAGTGGAGAGCTTGGCAGAGGCACAGGTCGGCGTGATGGGCCTTGCAGTCATGGGGAAGAACTTGGCCTTGAATATTGAAAGCAGGGGGTATCGCGTCGCGGTTTATAATCGCACGGCCTCGAGAACACAGGAGCTCGCCGAAGAGGCCCAGGGCAAGAACATCGTGCCCACGTATTCTCTTGAAGAGTTCGTCGCGGCCCTCGAGCGGCCGCGCCGCGTCATTCTCATGGTGCAGGCGGGCGCGCCGGTGGACGAGGCCATTGCACAACTCGTCGAGTTGCTCGAACCCGGCGACGTGATCGTCGACGGCGGCAACTCCTACTTCGAGGACACGCGGCGGAGGCACAGGGAGCTCGAAGCGAAAGGCATTCGCTTCATCGGCACGGGCATCTCGGGCGGCGAGGAAGGCGCGCTCAAGGGCCCTGCCATCATGCCGGGCGGCAGCAGGGAAGCGTACGCACTGGTCGAGCCCATCCTCACGGCCATCGCGGCGAAGGTCGGGGACGATCCGTGCTGCACGTACATTGGCCCAGATGGCGCAGGTCACTACGTCAAGATGGTTCACAACGGCATTGAATACGGTGACATGCAGCTCATCTGCGAGGCGTACCATCTCTTGAGTGAAGTCCTGGGTCTCACCGCTGACGAACTCCACCAGGTCTTTTCCGAGTGGAACCAGGGCGAGCTCGATAGCTATCTGATCGAAATCACAGCTGACATCTTTTCCAAGCGCGATCCCGACACCGGCCGTCCGATGGTGGACGTCATCCTCGACACGGCAGGCCAAAAGGGCACGGGAAAGTGGACAAGCCAAAGCGCGCTCGATCTCGGCGTCCCCCTCACCATGATTACGGAAAGCGTGTTTGCGCGTTTCCTGTCGGCGATGAAGCAGGAGCGCGTGGAGGCAAGCCAACTTCTCCCTGGTCCCGAGCGGCCGGGTGAGGCACTCGACCGCGAAGCGCTCATTGAGGACGTGCGCCGCGCCCTGTATGCGAGCAAGATTTGCTCCTATGCGCAGGGCTTCGCGCAGCTCCGCCAGGCCTCGCTGGAGTACGGGTGGAACCTCGATCTCGGTGCCATCGCCATGATCTTCCGCGGGGGATGCATCATCCGGGCTCGTTTTCTGCACAACATCAAGGAGGCGTATGACCGGAATCCGCAACTCGCCAATCTGCTTCTCGACCCTTACTTCCGCGAGTCCATCGCGAAGTACCAGGATTCGTGGCGCCGCGTTGTGGCGACCGCTGCCATCTATGGCGTTCCCGTACCCGCATTCGCGAGCGCGCTCGCGTACTACGATAGCTATCGCTCGGAGCGGTTGCCGGCCAATCTGCTCCAGGCGCAGAGGGATTACTTCGGTGCGCACACGTTTAGGCGCGTCGATCGCGACGGCGTATTCCACTTCCACTGGCTGAGCGCCGAGCCTTCGCTGACGGAGGTCTGAGGCGTCTTTTCTGCCGCGGATCCGAGGAAACCTGCGGGTCGTCAAAAAAAGTGGCCCGCAGGGGCTTGCGTTTTCTCGCGAACCATGATACATTACTCAACGTCGACTTCGTCAGTGACGCGATGAGCGCGGACGAGCGACAGAGACGCGTGCCCGTAGCTCAGCTGGATAGAGCGTTTGACTACGAATCAAAAGGTCGGGAGTTCGAATCTCTCCGGGCACGCCATGGGATTCCCGGAGTGGCGGAATTGGCAGACGCACACGACTCAAAATCGTGCGGGAAACCGTGCCGGTTCGAGTCCGGCCTCCGGGACCAACGCTTGACGAGGAGACACGTGGGGCTATAGCTCAGTTGGGAGAGCGCCAGAATCGCACTCTGGAGGCCAGCGGTTCGAATCCGCTTAGCTCCACCACGTTCCTCGATAGCTCAGCGGTAGAGCATCCGGCTGTTAACCGGAGGGTCGTAGGTTCGAATCCTACTCGGGGAGCCATGAAACTCCTCGTCAAGCGTGGTTGGCACCACTCGAATACCCGCAGTTGAGATGGGCGGTTAGCTCAGCGGGAGAGCACTCGCCTCACACGCGAGGGGTCGGCAGTTCGATCCTGCCACCGCCCACCATTTTTATGGGCTCATAGCTCAGTCGGCTAGAGCGCACGACTGATAATCGTGAGGTCGGTGGTTCGAGTCCACCTGGGCCCACCATCATGGTGATCAAAAACCGCCGAGATCCCTTGCAAGAAGCGGGATTTCGGCGGTTTTTGATCACGGACCGTAACAAGAAAGTTACAAGTCCTCTTCATCATCAGAGCCACTGTTGTTTGTGCGTCTTGAACGCATCATTCGTTGCGGTTTTTCAATCGCTTCGCGTTGTAGCGCATCCGTCACATGCGCGTATATGTCTGCCGTTATCGTAATTGAACTATGCCCTAAACGTTCGCTCACAATTTTGAGATCGACCCCGCTTTCTAGCAACCACGTCGCATGGGTATGTCCCAATCCATGAAAGGAAACCGGCGGCAACCCAAGCTCTTTTCTTGCGTTTTGGATCGCGTTGTTAAGGAAGCGGGTGACGGGGGCGCGGAGTTTGGGAGGCGAACGACAAAGGATTCAGGAGTCCAAGATTCGCGCTCGAATTCTTGTTGCGATTGTTTCCATCTCCTGAGTTCGTCCACTACTTCTCGCGTGACGACAATACGGCGACGACTTCCAAATGTCTTGGGCGGCCCCAAAAAGTCTTGCCCACCCTTGGGCCTGTAGCGAGTTCGTTCTAGTTGTATCACGCCCGTGTCCAAATCGATGTCTCTCCATTGCAGCCCAGCGATCTCCCCCGTGCGCATACCGGTATGAATGGCCAAGAACGCCGCCATACAGTTCGTTGGTCGATGTTCTCGTAGCCACGCTAAGAGCCGAAAGGCGTCGGTCACAGACAAAACTGGCCTCGGAGGCGTTTTATGTTCTGGTGGTTCTACGTTCACAAACGGAGACTTATCCAAGTATCCTGCTTTCACCGCAGCAAGTAAGCACGTCTTGAGCACCCGGTGTATTCGATGTACGGTCACTGGTTTCAATCGATTGCTTAGCTTGCGATATAGTGCTTGGATATGTCGGGCCTCAATTTTTGAGATCGGCATCTTACCAAGTTCGGGGAGTTGTGTCCGATATCATGTGTAAACCGCCATGCGCGGTTGGGCACAAGAGGAGGATGAAAATTGGCGGGCCTCTATTTTCTCATCAAAAAGAGTTCCTGCTGAAAACATAAAGAGCCATTCGGGCCCTCTTCGGTAGAATGTGAGTTGGACAAAAACCACACATCTGAGGGAGGGCTCCCCAATGGCTCAATACCAGATTACCGTGGACGACGCGATTTTGGAAGGGCTCTTTGAACGAGACGGAGGCGTCGCCAAGCTCGTCGAAAGCGTCGTCAATCAAATTCTCCAAGCGCAGGTTCAAGAGCAGTTGAAGGCCGCACCC